>JAAYUR010000322.1 GCA_012517645.1 Treponema sp. | reverse complement strand
TGTCCAGGAAGCTCGACAGCGTGCCGGCCGCCCAAAAGAAGTGGGCGGGATCGGTCACGCCCAGCTCCCCCCCGCGCGCCTTGAGGATGAGCATCGCGGGAAGCATGGTGGCGAAGATCCCCGCGAAAAGGATGGCCACTTCCTCTATCGGGTGGTAGGTGAACTCGTTTTCCTCCCGCACCCCGGCGGGCGTCAGCCAGACGGAAACTCCCGCGGCGGCGATCATCGCGGTCTCGCGCCAGGGAGTCGGAAGGAAGACGGCGACCGGAGCGGGTTCTATCGCTTCCAGGACCGGCCTGGACAAGAGTTCAGGCTGGACGACCGGAACCTCCAGGATCGGCGTTTTAGGGGTTTCTACCACCACGGCTGGCCCCTGAGGGGGCTCGTCCGGTTGTTCCAAAGCGCCATCCGGAGAATTGCTCCCGGATGGAGCGGTCCCGGCCCCGGGTTCCGGACTCGGCCCCTCCTGCGAACCTGTACCCTGTGCGACGGCACTCGGAACCGAGGCGGGTGCCTCCGACGCCTGGATTGGAGTCTCCGGTGCGGACTCTGCCGCCGGAGCAGACGCCGCGGCTTGAGGCTCCACGGGAGGTTCGGCGGCGGGCTCCGCGGTGGTCGTGGATACGCCGGAGCGCGCGGCAAGTAGGCTCGGGTTGAAATCGGGATCCCCGGCGGCACCCGGACCCGCGGGGACTGTCTGGGCGATGTTCCGGGGAGCGGAGACTCGGACCCTGGACAGGGCGCCGGGCTCCAGGGACAGAGCCTTGGCGGCCTCCGGCGACAGGAGAAGGAAGATCCCGGGGTTTTCCAGGCCCTTGGTGACGATCACGGTCACGGTTTTCCCGTTCTCCAGGTTCACGACCTCAACGGCGGTATTCCGCGGGAAGGAATTGCAGGCCGCATAAAACCCGGATTCCGGGAACTCTCCGAACGCGCTCATCATGGCGCTTCCTTCCCAGGCGGAGGCCCCGAGGAAGGATGTTGCTGCAAAGGCGATGCAAAGGACCGGCATCCATCGTTTCATCATCACTCTCCCGCGGACATCATCCGCGTTCTTTTTTCAACGTCTTCGCCCAAAGATCCGCAAGACCGCGTCCGAGCCTTGACAGCCGCTCCGTGCGTTCATCGGTTGTCCCGGACTCGTACTGTTCCAACCGTTGGAACCCCTCCGCCAGGGCGCTTCCGTCCCGGACCCGGACGAGTCTCCACGCTAAGGCTTCCGGGTACCGGACCGGCGGGTCCGAGGGACGTACCGCGTACCGTATCCACACGAGGGCCAGGAAGTCCACGTACCCCTCCCGAGCCGACTGCAGGCCCAGGGCGGAGGATTGGAACTCCGGCCGGGCGATCCGCCCGATCGTCTCGTTGGTGGCTATGAACCCCGCGTAGAAAAGCTGATCCAGACATCCGCTCAACACGGCGTTCGAAAGCTCCGTGGCCTCGGCTCCAGCAGAATCCTCGAGAAGGGCCACGGAAAAGGTCTGCCCGGACAAGGGGACGGCCAGGCAGACGAATGCAAGTATTAGGGCCGCGATCGTTCGATCCACGAATATTCCTCTCCGATTTCCAATATCGGACTTCCGAGGCCGGGCTCTTACCCTTTTTTTCCTCATTGAACGAGAGGTTCCCCCGTGCTATTGTGCGCACGAGGGAAGCGGAGGGGATGCAATATTACGCCGTTCAAGTCAAAACCCGAGGCGAGGACGAGTATGTCCGAAGGCTTCGGGCGAGCATGGCCGTCTCGGACGTCGAAATCCTCGTCCCGAAACGCACCGTAATCCTTCGGAAAGGCGGTATCAAGCGCCGGGGCAGCGCCACCATCTTCCCGGGCTACATTTTCCTGGGCGTGAACGAGGAGGTCAGCCCGGAGCTGCGCTGGCTCATCCGCAGGACTCCGGATTTCTATCGATTCCTGCCTTCGAACCAGGAACCCGTCCCCTTGAGCGGGAAGGACTTGGACTTGCTCACGCACTTCATATCCTCCGGGGAACGTGCCGATATCTCAAGGGTAACCTTCGACGAAAACGACCGGATCGTCGTGATGGAAGGACCCTTGAAAGGCCTTGAGGGCCTGATCGTGAAGGTGGACCGCCGCAAGGGCCGGGCCAAGGTTCGGCTGGACATGTGCCGGAACTCCTTCCTGATCGACCTGGCCTTTTCCGTCGTAGACCGCGCAGGGAAAGGACAAGCGAAACCCCATGGAGAATCGCGAGGAACATAGGATCTACGTGATCGGCGCGGGTTTCGCCGGTCAATCCATAGCCCGGGAAATCCAAGCCCGCGGAATCCTGGGCAGGGTCGTCGCCTTCCTGGACGACGATCCGGAAAAGATCGGACGCCGCCTTGCGGATGTGCCCGTCCTGGGTCCGATTCGGGACGTTGTGAATCTCCTCCGCCGGACTCCCGCGGACGAGGCCATCATCGCCATGCCCAGCGCGTCCCGGGATTACCTCCGGGAGCTCTACGGGCTGTTGAAGTCCGCGGGCTTCTCCCGGATCCGCATCCTTCCGGGGATCGCCCAGATCGTGGAGGGCGACGCGCACTTGATCCAGGCCCGGGAGATCGATCCCCAGGACCTGCTGGGGCGGGGCCCCGTGGTCATCGGTTTGGCGGAAAGCCTCTCGTACCTCCGGGACAAACGCGTTCTCGTGACGGGGGCCGGAGGATCCATCGGGTCCGAGCTGGCCCGCCAGCTCCTCTCCGCCCGGGTCCAGAGGCTCTACCTCTTCGGCCACGGCGAGAACTCCATCTACCAGATCGACAAGGAGCTCCGCCTCCTCCAGGCCGGCGGGGTCGGAGTGCGAACGGACATCGTCCCCGTCATCGGCGAACTCAAGGATCGGGCGTACACGGCCCACATCCTCAAGCGGCTCAAGGCGGACGTCATCTTCCACACCGCCGCCTACAAGCACGTCCCCATGATGGAGGAGAACCCGGTAGCCGCTGTGGAGAACAACGTGTTCGGGACCTGGAACCTTGTGGAAGCCGCGCGGGAAGCGGGATCCCACCGTTTCGTCCTGATATCCACGGACAAGGCCGTGGATCCCGTCTGCGTCTACGGAGCGTCCAAGCTGGTCTCGGAACGCATCGTGCGGGCCGCCCAAAAAAAGGCCGGAGCCGGACGGAGGTTCATGGTGGTCCGGTTCGGCAACGTCCTGGGTTCCCGGGGTTCCATCCTTCCGCTCTTCCAGCGGCAGATCGAAACGGGGGGACCCGTCACGGTCACGGATCCGGAGGCCCGCCGCTACTTCATGACCATCCCCGAAGCCTGTTCCCTGGTTTTGAAGACCGGCGGCGTCGGCGAGGGCGGGGAGTCCTACCTTCTGGATATGGGGGATCCGGTGCGCATCAAGGACCTGGCCGAACAGTTGATTCGGTTCTACGGGTTCGAGCCCGAACGAGACATACCTATCCGGTATATCGGCCTGCGCCCCGGCGAACGCAGGGAGGAGCGCCTGCACAGCGACCGGGAAACCCTGATCCCGACGACCTTTCCCCGGGTCAACCGCCTGGTCCTGGACGCCGAGGGCGATCTTCCGGTGGAAACCCTCCTGGAAGAACTCCGGCCGGTTTGCGTCCTCCTTGAGGGACGGGAAACGGAATACCGCAACCGCCGCCGGCTGCGCGAGATCCTAAGACGGTACATCCCGACCCTGGAGGCTCCGGACCATGAACCCGAGTACTGATTTTATCCCCTTCGCCCTCCCCTCCCTGGGGCCCGAGGAGGAGGAAGCCGTCCTGGCGGTGCTCCGATCCGGCTGGCTGACCACGGGCTCCGTAGCGCTCCAGTTCGAGCGGGAATTCGCGGCCTTCGTCGGGGCCGAGCACGCCCTGGCGGTCAATTCCGCGACGAGCGGACTTCACCTCGCCTTGGAAGCCCTGGGGGTCGGATCCGGGGACACGGTGGTGACGAGCCCCTACACATTCGCCTCCACCGCCGCCGTAGCCCGTCACCTGGGCGCGGAAGTGGCCTTCTGCGACGTGGTTCCCGGGGGCTACAACATGGATCCCCGGCGCCTCCAGGAAACGCTGGAAAAGACGCGGAACGTTCGGGCCGTCGTGCCGGTCCATGTCGGAGGGCTCCCTTGTTCCATGGAGGAAATCCTGGATCTGGCCCATAGGTTCGGATGCGCCGTCGTGGAAGACGCGGCCCACTCCTTTCCGTCCCGCCTTCCCCAAGGCTTCGCAGGGACCCTGGGGGACATCGGAGTCTTCTCCTTCTACGCCACCAAGACCATCACCACCGGCGAGGGAGGGATGGTGGTGACCTCGGATTCCCGCTTGGCCAAACGCATGTCCACCATGCGGATGCACGGGATCGATCGCCCTGTTTGGGATCGGTATACCTCGAAGACGGCGTCCTGGAGCTATTCCGTTGTGGAGGCGGGCTTCAAGTACAACCTACCGGACCTGTTGGCCGCCGTCGGCCGGGAACAGCTCAAGAAAGCAGACCGCTTCCTCGCGGAGAGGCGCCAGATCGCCGGGATCTACGGCGAAGCGTTTAAGGACTTGCCCTTCGCCGAACCTCCTCCGGACGGCCCCGGGCACGCCTGGCACCTCTATTCCCTTCGCCTGCGGTTGGATCGCCTCAAGGCCGGCAGGGACGAATTCGTGGACCGTCTGCGGCAAGCCGGAGTGGGAACCTCGGTGCACTTCATCCCTCTTCATATCATGCCGTATTGGTCGACCCGCTACGGTCTTTCGCCGGAGCAATTTCCGCAGGCCCTGGTATCGTTCCAACGGTCGGTGTCGTTGCCTATCTGGCAGGGAATGGGAGCGGACCGCGCCCGTGCCGTCGCCCGGACCGTCATCGAGACGGGCGCCGGACTCTCGGTCTAGGAGCCGCCGTGGCGCGGGATCGGAAGTCTCCTTTGAAGGCGGACCTCCCTCTTTCCGACATCCGCGAGGAGGGCATGGTTCACGTGGTCACCGTCCGCTCTCCCTCCTGCCGCGGACGGATTACAGCCGTCGAGGTGCCTCGCCTGCCCCGGGGATACCGAGCCCTGGGGGCCGGAGACATCCCCGGGGAGAATCAGCTTCCCATCCTGGGTACCGAGATCCCGATACTGGCCCGAGACCGGGTCTCCTATGTCGGTGAGCCGATCCTTCTCGTTGCGGGTCCCGACCCCGATGTCCTGGAACGCATCCGGCAGGAGGTTCGAGTCGTCGTTCTGGAGGAAGAGCCGATCCTGGAATGGGAATCCTTCTCCCCCGAGCAGGTCCTGCTGGAAAGGAACGCGATCCTAGGAGACCCCGACAAGGCCTTCGAGACGGCCGCCGAGGTACTGGAGGCCCGGTTTCGGACGGAATCCCAGGAACATCTCTATCCCGAACCGCAGGGAGCGTTCGCGGCCTTCGAATACGACAAACTCGTCGTACGGTGCGCCACCCAATGGCCCTTCCATGTCCGCGCCTGCGTCCGCTCCGTCCTGGGCGTGAAGCCCCAGGAAGTGGTCGTCCGTCCGACCCCCCTGGGTGTTCCCATGGAGGGCAGGCTCTGGTACCCTTCGGTGCTGGCCTGCCATGCGGCTTTGGCCGCGGTCCTGTGCGGGAAACCCGCCCGTATCCTCTTAAGCCGGGACGAGGACTTCCGGTACACCCCTAAAAAGGCCCGCTCTCTGGTCGCACTGAAGGCGGGCGTCGACTCCCAGGGGACGTTGTCGGTACTGGACGCGAAGGTTGTTCTAAACACCGGGGCTTACGCCCCCCTCGCCTCGGAACTCCTGGAGCAGGCCTGCCTGCACGCCGCAGGGTCCCTGGCGGTACCGAACCTACGGGTCCGGGGATACGCGGTTCGAACCCATACTCCTCCCTTGGGGGCCTTTTCCGGGATGGGAGCCGCCCATACTCTATTCGCCGTTGAAGCCTTCGCAAATCGCATAGCCCGGGACCGGCAGGAGGATCCTCTCGAATGGAGGAATCGGCACATCCTTCGGAAGGGTTCGGTATTGATCACCGGGGAACCTCTCCGGGATAGGACGAGCTTCGATGCGATCGGTCAGAGGCTCAAAGCCGCGAGCGATTTTCGACGGAAATACGGCAGCAACGAGCTCATCCGGAAACGAAGGTCCACATCCCGCAGCGAGGAAGCCCCCCGGGGGATCGGGATAGCCTTCGGCTACCAGGCCAACGGGGCTTCGCTTACATCCCTTTCTTCCGAGTCCTTCACCGTCGAGGCCACCCTGAACAAGGATCTCTCCCTTTCGATCTCCACCAGCGCGATCGCCGGGGACGAGGGGATCCGCGCGATCTGGCGATCCACCGCGGCCGGGATTCTCGGAATT
Source organism: Treponema sp. (assembly GCA_012517645.1). Classification (GTDB taxonomy): domain Bacteria; phylum Spirochaetota; class Spirochaetia; order Treponematales; family UBA12059; genus JAAYUR01. The sequence continues at coordinate 17,464 of JAAYUR010000322.1, read as the reverse complement.
CCCCTGGGCAGGATCGCCGTATCCGAAGTGGATACCGGGGATGTGCCCGATTCGGGGCCTTCCGTGTTATCCCGGAACGTCGCGGTGGTGAACAAGCTGATCGAACGGTGCTGCGTGACCATCCGGAGCCGGAGGTTCCGATCCCCCTTGCCCATTTCCGCCCGCTCGGTGCACCGACCCAGAAACCCCTTGCGGTGGGAGAAGGAATCGGTTAAGGGATATCCCTTCGAGTCGATTTCCTGCGGAGGTGCCGTGGTCGAACTGGAGATGGACCCCTGGAACAAAGAACCCCGCATCCTGGGCACGTGGCTGTGCGTGGACGGAGGACGTATCGCCTCCGAGCGGTTTGCTCGCAGCACCCTTTCCGCATCAACTCTGGCGGCCCTGGGGCAATGTTTTCGGGAGCGACTGCCCATCGAGGCGGGAGCGGTATCCGTGGACGGCTATCGGGAATACGGGCTTCTCTCCCTGGCGGAAGCTCCGACCATCGAAATCGAATTTCTTCCCTGGGAGGAAACCGACCCGATCAAGGGAATCGGAGAGCTGCCCTTCCTATGCGTCCCCGCCGCCTTCGCCGCGGCGGCGGAGCAAGCCTCCGACCTGGCGATCGACCGGATTCCCTTTATCGGGGAGGAGTTCGTGACGGGAGAACTTGGGTGAAGGTGGATTTCATTCTAAACGGGGAAGACGTCTCCTGCCAGGCGGACGCCGGCGAACGACTGTCTCGTATCCTTAGGGACACCTTCTCCTTGCTGGGAGTCAAGGAAGACTGCAGGTCCGGCCACTGCGGACTCTGTCTGGTCACCTTGAACGGGCTTGCGGTCCCGGCCTGCCTGGTTCCCGCCTTTCGTGTCCGAGGCGCGGAGGTCGTCACGATCGAAGGGTTCAAACAGACGGAGGACTATGAGTATATTCGGAAAGGCTTCGAAAAAGCCGAGGCGGAACCCTGCGAGTTCTGCCGGGGAGCCGTCTTCCTCTCCACCGCCGCCCTCTTGGAGGAGCGTCCGCGCCCGGAGACCCCCGAGATACTGGAGAACCTTTCAGCCGTCTTCTGCCGCTGCCATGATCCGGAATCCCTGGTCCGAGGGGTCAAGTCCGCCGCGGAGCTGAGAGCCCGAAGGATGAATTTCCGTGCGAATCGATGAAGTGATCGTCCCGAACACCCTGGGGGAAGCCCTGGCGGCGCTCAAGAGGAACCCGGACGCCCTCCTCTGCGCGGGGGGCACGGAACTCTTTTCCGACGAGCCCGCGGACCAAGCGGGCAGACCCCGTATCCTGATCTCCCTCCATGGAGTGCCGGAGCTTCGGCACATCTCCCGTACGGACCACTATATCGAGGTCGGTTCCACGACAACCCTGGGGGAGCTTCTAGCCCTGAAAGCGGAATTCCTGCCGGAGACCCTCCGGACCGTGATTCGCCGGATCGGCACCTATGCCGTCCGTAACTTGGCCACCCTGGGCGGGAACCTGTCCGCGCCCGGGCGTTTCCGGGACTGTTTTCCGATCCTGGCCTGCATGGATGCCTTGGCGGAATACCGCCAGGGAGCCGCGTCCCGGTGGGTCAACCTGAACCGTCTGGTCGGCAACCGGGGAACGCCGCTTATTCCCAAGGGGGAGATACTCACGAGGATCCGGATACCCTTGACGGGGTGGGACCTCGGCATAGCCCACAAGCTGGGACTTCCACGGGCCAATTCCGGAAAAACAAGTCTGTTCGTAGCGCTCGCCCGAACGGACAAGAGGGTCCTGTCGGACATACGCCTCTTCTACATGAGCGACCGGGCCCTTAGAAGCCGGGAAATCGAAACATCCATCGCGGGGAAGAGAATCCCCCTTTCATCCCGGGATATGGAATCCGCTCTCGGGGCCTACGCTTCATACTGCGCGCGCATGGGAGTCCCGGAATCCTCGGTTCCCAGGTTCCTGGACCTGGTACGGCGAGCCTTCGCCCAGCTCAACGAGGGAGCGCCGGCATGACACCTCGGGGACGCCTCTTTCTCCTGCCCGCTCCCATCGGAGAGGGCGATCCACGGCATGTCCTTTCCCCGGAGGTCATCGAGACGTTCAGGAGCCTCCGACACTTCGTGGTCGAATCGGAACGATCCGCGGAACGCCTGCTTTCCCGCATCCTGGAACCGAGCGCCCTTGAAGGGATCGAGCTGGGGGTCCTGAACGAGCATACCGATCCCAGGACCGTTCCATACCTGCTGAAACCTGCCCTGGAAGGCAGGGACATGGGGATCCTTTCCGAAGCGGGCTGCCCCTGCGTCGCGGATCCGGGGGCCGACCTGGTCGCGGAAGCCCATCGCAGGGGGGTTCGAGTCCTAGCCCTTCCCGGCCCCTCCTCCATACTCCAGGCCTTGATGGCTTCCGGATTCTCCGGCCAGCGCTTCCACTTTTTAGGCTACCTTCCCGCCAAGCCCGAGGAACGCCGAGCGGCGCTCGCGCGTCTGGACCGGGAAGCGGCCCGCGACGGAGGGACCCGCATCTTCATAGAGACCCCCTATCGGAACAACGCCGTATTGACCGACGCTTTGGAGGCGCTGCACCCGGATACCCGATTTTGCGCGGCCCTGGGACTGGATGGAAGCGCGGAACATGTATACTCCATGGATATACGCGCCTGGCGTTCCGCGGGCATCCGCCTGGGAAAGGAGCCCGCCGTCTTCCTGCTGGCCCCGAAGGCGGATAGGCGCACCCTCACGGGGCGGCCCTCCGATGCGGCCGCCCCCCCGCCGGGATACCGGGAAACTTCACAGAAAAGCGGCCGAAGGGGATCCCTCCGAGCCTCCCGCGGCGATTCCCGACGGCCTCAGGAAACTCCGGGTGCTTGACGCGGACACAGGTTCCGATACAATGGACGGGGTATGGTAAAAAACGAAAAAGCGGACGTCTCCGAAACCTACGCGGATTCCGTCGTTTCCTTAACCCCCTTCGCGTTGAAGAAACTGGGGATCGTTTCCAACCAGACCCTCCTAAAAGTCGATACCTATAATTTAGTCTGCATTCCCTATCGGTTGTCCATGAAGGGTGCGGTCCTCCTGGGTTCCTTTTCCCGGGACGAGATCGTGTTTTTCCAGAGGTTCAAGGGTTCATTGGCCGGCCTCAACATCGTGATACAACCCGGGGATTCCCCGGCTCCGCGGAAGATTTTCTGCCGCTGCGCCCTGGTGCAGTTCCTTCCCATGAAGGGCCGGGAATCCGTCGGCCTCATATCCGTGGAGTTCCGGCCCTGTCCGCCGGATCTGCAAAATTTGATCGGAAGCTACATGATGCTCATGGACCGCCTCCGGGCGGATTACCGGGAGCTGGCGGGCAAGACGATTCCCATGAATCCCGATACCGCGAAGATCCTGGGGTTCAACAACTACGCGACCCTCAGCTCCGGCACGGTCCTCACCAAGCTAGCCCTCTTCACCCTGGGAGCGGACCGGCTCGTCTTTCTCGCGCCCATGCAGGCCCCGGATTTTCAGACGGGGCAGAACGTCAACCTCCGCCTCTTTTTCCAGAAGTACCAGTTCAACGTGGCCGGCAGGATAACCGATGCGATCCGCCTGCCCACGGGAGTCCAGAAGGGAACGGTGGAGCTCGAATTCTCCCCGGAACTGGTGGATTTGCTGGATACGTACTACCTGGAAGCGAAACTGGGGGCCCGAGTCCCGAAACGGCCTACGTGAACCGGTCATCGAGCTGAATTCCAAGCGCGGTCCGGGAGGCGTCCTGTGAGTCCCCACTCGGGTTTCGGACGGGTTTCGACGGGCTCCTAGAGGATCAGCATCGCGTCCCCGTAGCTGAAAAATCGGTAACCCAGACGGATCGCTTCCTCGTAGGCCTTCAGGATCAGATCCTTTCCTGCGAAGGCGGAAACGAGCATGAGCAGGGTGGACTCGGGGGTGTGAAAATTGGTGAACAGGGCGTCCACCGCCTGGAAGGTTCGCCCCGGGTAGAGAAAAATGTTGGTCGATCCCGTTCCGGCCCTCAGGGCACCGTCCCTCCAGGCGCTTTCCAAAGTCCGGACGCTTGTCGTCCCAACGGCCACGACAGGCCGACCTTCACCTCGGGCGCGGTTCACGGCCTCGGCAGCCGCTTCGGGCACGCAGTACTCTTCCTCGTGCATGACATGGTCTTCCACCTGCTTCGATCGGACGGGCAAAAAGGTACCCAACCCCACATGCAGGGTGACATGGACGGTCTCGATTCCCGCAGCCGGGAGGGACGCGAGGAGCTCTTCGGTAAAATGCAGACCCGCGGTAGGGGCCGCGACGGATCCCACGGTCCGGGAATACACGGTCTGGTAGCGTTCCTCGTCGAAATCGTCGTCCTGCCTGCGGATATACGGAGGCAGGGGCATGTGCCCCCATCGGTCCAGGTACTCGTCGTCGATGGGCCGATCGAGTTCAAGGACCCTGAGGTCGGACTCGGTTCCGACGATACGGCCTTTCAGTCCCTCCGGGAAGGAGTACCTCTTTCCGGGAACCTGTTTGCGGGCTTTGGTCGTCATGACCAGCCATGTCTGCTCTCCCAGGCGTCGCAGGAGCAGGAACTCCACCCGCCCCTTCGTCTCGGACTCGGCGAACAAGCGGGCCTTCCGGACCTTGGAGTCGTTGAAGACCAGGAGGGCTCTCGGGGGCAGATGGCGCACCAGTTCGCGAACCGAGGAATGAGTGAAGGATCCCGTCTTCCGATCCAAAACAAAGAGCCGGGACGCGCCTCGTTCCCCGGACGGGCGCTGGGCGATCAAGTCCTCGGGGAGCTCAAAATAGAAGTCGCTCGTCCGCATGTCCGGTTCGGTATCCCAGGTGTTCGTAGGCGAGAGGGGCGGCCACCCGTCCCCGAGGGGTCCGTTGAAGGAAACCTGCCTGTATGAGGTAGGGCTCGCAATAGTCCTCAAGGGTCTCCACCGACTCTCCCACGGAGATCGCCAAGGTTTCCGCCCCCACGGGGCCTCCGCCGTATTTTTCGATGACCGAGCGAAGGATCTCCCGGTCGTGGCGCTCCAAGCCGTACCGGTCGACCTCCAGACGCTCCAGGCCTTCCCGGACAACATCCTCGGTCACCCGTCCCTCCCCGAAGACCTGGGCGAAATCCCTCATCCTCCGGAGCAGGCGGTTCGCGACCCGGGGAGTGCCCCGGCTGGACGCGGCCAGGAGCTCCGCGGCCCCGGTGGACAGCTCCACCCCGAGGATGGAAGCGGAGCGGTTCAGGATCAATATGATCTCCCGGGGCTCGTAGAACCCGAACCGCAGGGAGATGCCGAAACGGCTGACCAGGGGGCTGGAGACCATCCCCGCCTTGGTGGTCGCGCCTACCAGGGTGAAGGGCGGCAGGGGGATGCGCACGGTGCGCGCCGAGGGACCTTGGCCGATGATCCAGTCCAGCTCGTAGTCCTCCATGGCTATGTAGAGCATCTCCTCGATGGCGGGCTTGAGGCGGTGTATCTCGTCAATAAAGAACACCGTTCGCTCCGAAACGGTGGTCAGGATCCCCGCCAAGTCCTTGGGCTTTTCCAGGGCGGGAGCGCTGGTCACCTTGAAGTCCACCCCGAGCTCCCGGCTTACGATCCCGGCGAGGGTGGTCTTCCCGAGACCCGGAGGCCCCAGCAGGAAGACGTGGTCCAGGGGCTCCCCCCGCTCCCGGGCGGCTCGGATGAAGACGGACAGGTTCTCTTTTATACGTTCCTGGCCCAGGAATTCCGAAAGACGCTGGGGGCGGAGCACCGTTTCCCGTTCATCCTCCGTTCCCACAAGCCCCGGATCCAGGATGCCCCGGGAAGGAGCGGGGGTCTCTAGGGCGTCCGATGACAGGGCGTCGGATCCCGCGGCGCGGACAGGCCCGTCATCGGCTCCCGGCGCCGCGGATCCCGGGGCGAGTCCGGATGTACGGGCGTCCCCTCCCCTCACGATGAAAGCTCCCGGATCGCCCGACGGAAGAGTTCCTGCTCCGCCTCAGGCCCCGTGAAGTCCCCGAGTTCGCCCGCCAGCCGCGAGATGGCCTCATCCGCTCGCTTCCGGTCGTACCCCATGTCCGCCAAGGCTTGTGCCACGTCGGCCCAGGGACCTCTCGAGGACAGGGGAGCCGTTCCGGGTAGTTTCCCCTTGAGGGCGAAGACCAGCTTTTGGGCGGTCTTGGCCCCCAGGCCCGGAACCTGCTGAAGCCGGGCCAGGTTTTCTGAATCCAGGGCGGCTTCGAGGTCGTCCGGGGATATCCCGGAAAGGATCTTGACCGCCTGCCGGGGGCCGATCCCCTCGACCTTCAGGAGCTCCTGGAAGAGTCCCCGCTCCCGTTCCGTCGGGAACCCGAACAAGCGCATCTGATCCTCCCTGTGCAGGAGGTGGATATAGACCCGGGTCGTCGCGCCCGGGCTTCCGAACTCGTCTATGGATCGGGCGGGCACGGAGAACTCCCATTCCAGACCGTTGTTCTCCACCCGTAGGGTATCGAACCGTTTTTCCGTGATGGTTCCGCGAAGGGAATTGAACATGCGCCGAGTATACCCCGACGGGTTCTCGGCTTCAACCTGGATCGGTTGCCGGGATCCGCTCGGGGAACCATCGGTTATGGGCGTGGCAAACCGCCGCGGCCAGGGCGTCCGCGGCATGATCGGGGCGAGGGACTTCCGGAAGCCTCAGGAACATGCGAACGAACTCCTGCACCTGGGTCTTATCCGCCCTCCCCTGCCCTACCAGGGATTGCTTGATCGCGCCGGGGCCGTACTCGACAACCGCCAAGCCCGCCAGGCGGCAGGTCAGCCTGAGAACCCCCTTGGCTTCCGAGACGGACAGGGCGCTTGTGACGTTTTTGGCGAAGTACAGGGCTTCCATGGCCACTTCCGCGGGCCCGTAGAGGTCCAGGATCCCGCGAACTCTCTCGTAGATGTCCAGCAGGCGGTTTTCCAGGGGATCCGAGGCGGACGTGGCGATGCAGCCGTGGGCTATGTACAGGATTCCGCCGGGATCCGCGTCCAGGACGCCCCAGCCCGTGGAGGCGAGCCCGGGGTCCAGGCCGAGTATTCGAACCGTCCCTCCCGGAGGCGTGGCCTGCGGGAGGGTTCGGCGCGGAGCGCCCGGATCACTCCTCGGCGTCTTCGGGTATATTCGCGTTGTGGTAGACGTTCTGGACGTCGTCGCACTCCTCGAGCTTCTCGATGAGTTTGTTGATCTTGCCGCCCGCTTCCTTGTCCACATCGATGTAGCTCTCGGGGATCATGGAGACCTCGGCGCCGTCGGTTTCCATCTGTTTGGCGATCACTGCGTTGTAGACCGTTTCGAAGGCCTCGGGGGCGGTATATATCACGATCTCTCCGTCCTCGTTCTGGATATCGTCCGCGCCGGCCTCCAGGGCCACCTCCATGACCGCGTCCTCGCTGTACTTTTCCCCGTCCAGGGATATGACCCCCTTGCGGTTGAACAGCCGGAGCACCGCGTTGGAGGTGGCCAGGGAGCCTCCCGCCCGGGTCAGGATGTTTCGGACTTCCGCGGCGGCGCGGTTCTTGTTGTCCGTCAAGACTTCGATCAGGATAGCGACCCCGCCGGGCGCATAGGCTTCATACACCAGCTCCTCATAATTGACGCCCTCCAGTTCTCCGGTGCCCTTCTTTATGGCCCGATCGATGTTGTCCTTGGGCATGTTGGCGGCCCGGGCCTTGAGAACGGCGGTGCGAAGCCGGGGGTTGCCCTCGGGATCTCCGCCGCCCATCCGGGCCGCTATGGAAATCTCCTTGATCAGCTTGGTGAACATCTGACCGCGTTTCGCGTCCGCGGCGCCCTTCTTGTGTTTGATCGTCGCCCATTTGCTATGGCCGGACATACTGGCTCCTTTATACGAATGGAATATCAGCCGCCTTCGAGGCCGGATCAAACCGGCCGGGCCGAATTGGACGGGTACCCGACGGGCTCCCGGGCAATACCTGCGGTTGTTCTGCTATCGCGGGAGCGGCGGAGGGTGAAGTCTCCGGTAAAACCATATCATATAATGTAAAATGATGTCAATAAATGCGGAAGTCCGACATTTTCGGAAAGAACGGGCGGTATCGTTCGGTTCCATACTGCCCGGGGGGTTCAGGGTCGTATCCGTCGGGCCGAAGGGGGCGCTCAAGGGGGCGCGGGCACGCGTCAAAGGGAACCTTCGCGAAAGTCCCGATCCGGCATCATCCCCGCGCCCCGTGCACGCTCGAGAGGCCTACCGGGCGCGCTTGATCTCGATTCGTCCCTTCTGCATGCCCTGCTTGAGAATCTGCATGCGAAGGTCGTCGAACCAGGCGAAGTCGAAGGGGGATTTCTCGCGCACCGTGTACTTCACGGCCGCATCCAAGTCGTCCTTGCAGGACTCGCACATGCTGATATGGGCGAAGTCGAAAAAAGAGATCTCGGGAACGGGGTTGTGGACTTCCTTCTTGCAAACGTCACAGTAGATGTGTTCCATCCTGGCATCTCCTTGTGTGCACCCCGGGTCCGCGCTCCGCGGGCTCCGTATACCATGAAAATCCGGTGCCGTTGGGCACCTGCTTTCAGGGAACCAGTTTATATGATAGCGTGACGGTTGTCGAGAGTCGACGGAAAAAACAAGGAGGCCGGGTGGAATCCTACAGCTTTGTAGTGGATGGGGCGGCCTATCATCCCGGAAAGCCGCTGGTCATAGCGGAAATCGGAACCGGCCACGGCGGGGACCTGGAAAAGGCTTCCGAGCTTCTCCACGCGGCCCGGGAATCCGGCGCCGGCTGCGCCAAGTTCCAACATGTCTACGCCCGGGAGATCATACACCCCCGGACCGGATCGGTCCCCCTGCCCGGGGGCCCGGTGCCCCTGTTCGACCGATTCCGAGCCCTGGAGACCGGCCCGGAGTTTTTCGAGAAGCTCAAGGAAGAGGCGGAGTCCCTCGGGCTTCTGTTCCTCTGCACGCCCTTCGGAGTGCGCAGCGCCCGGGAACTCGTGGGCATCGGGGTCCGGGTCCTCAAGGTCGCCAGCCCTGAACTGAACCACCTGGAACTCCTGGACGAGGTCGCCCGAACGGACCTCCCGATCATCCTATCCTCCGGAGTCTCGACCCTGGGGGACATCGAGCGCGCGGTGGACCGGATCCGCCGGGAGGAGGGAACCGCCCCCTCCCGGGCCCTGCTTCACTGCGTGACCGCCTACCCCGCGCCGGAGGAAGACTACAACCTGCGGGTCCTGGGGCCGCTCTCGGCTCTTCTAGGTCTGGCCGTGGGGGTGTCCGACCACTCCCGGGATCCCGTCCTGGTTCCGACCCTCGCGGTCTGCTCCGGGGCCTCCATCGTGGAAAAGCACATCTGCCTTTGCCGATCGGATTCCGGTCTGGATGACCCCATCGCCCTCACCCCCGGGGAATTCCGCAAAATGGCCGATGCCGTTTCAGCCGCGGCCGCAGACCCCCGATCCGCCCGGGAGGCCCTGGAACTGGAGTACGGTCCGGCTCGGGTTGAGGCTGTCCTGGGGGACGGGAGGAAGCGCCTCGCGCCCAGCGAGAGGTCGAACTACGGCCGCACGAACCGGAGCCTCCACGCCCTCGGGCCCATCCCCAGGGGGGCCGCCTTCTCCCGGGAAAACGTCGCGGCCCTTCGAACCGAAAAGGTCCTGCGCCCCGGCCTGGCCCCGGAGTTCCTGGACGTCCTTTCGGGTCGCCGGGCCGCCCGGGACATACCGGAGGGAGAAGGCATCGAGTGGGGGGATGTGGGTGGACAGTGGACAGAGGACAGTGGACGGGAGGAATGTCGATAGCTTCGGACTATGGATGCCCGGAAATGAATTTTGTTTCCTTCAGTCCGCTGTTCACCGTCTACCGTTCACTTTAAATGCACCACCGTCTTTCCGAAGCCGCCCTCCTCGGGGCGGGCGAAGTAGTAGTCCCCCACGGCGGGGTGGTTTTTCAAGAGCTCGTGGATGCCTCGGCCCAGGATCCCCTCCCCGGTGCCGTGAATGATGGAGAAGAGGTTCAGGGAGGCCAGGGCAGCCGCCTCCAGTTGATCCTCCACAGCCTTCAGGGCCTCCGCCAGGCGGTAGCCCCGAAGATCCAGCTCGAATACGGCCCGGGAACCTCTGCCTATACCGGGGTCCACCACGACCTTGGGTTGCCGCTCCGATTCCTCCCGGCAGGCGGCCAGATCCTCCTCGGGCACGGTCAGGCGCAGGGAACCGACCTCGGCCAGCCAAAAGCCCTTCTTGGCCTTTCGTATGAGACGCCCCCGCTGGCGCGCGGGGCCGATCAAGACCGGAGACCCCTCCCGGAACCCCGCCTCCCGGGCCTCCGACGCGTCGCCGGAAGTCCCCCGGGCCGCCGCTCGTCTCCCTTCCTCGTAGCGTTCCTCCTGGGCCCGGACCTCGGCTTCCAGGCCCCCCAGGAATTCCTTTACCGCCTTGGTCTTCTCCGCGGTCAGCTCGCCCTCCCGGATCTCCCGCACGAGGTTCTCAAGGCCCTTCCGGCTATCCGCCAGCAGGCGCTTGAGCTCCCCGATGCCCTGCTCCCGGAGCTCCGCTTCCCGCTGCCTCAACTGGAGGGAGCGGAGGTCCGCCTTGCGCTGCTCCTCCTTCGCGGCCCGTATCCTGCGCCGCTGTTCCTCCTCCAGTCCTTCCAGCTCCCGGCGCTTTTCCGAGAGCCCCTGGATCATGGCGGCCACATCGGTCCGCTCCTCGGCCAGGTAGTTCCGGGCCCCCGCCACGATCGCCTCCGGAAGGCCGTTCCGTGCTGCCACCTCCAGGGCGCGGCTCTCCCCGGGGATTCCCATGATTATCCGGTAGGTCGGGGATAGTGTGGTCTTGTCGAACTCCGCGGAGGCGTTCAGAACCCCCGGACGGGTGTACCCGTAGTTCTTCAGGATCCCGTGATGGGTGGTAACGATGGTCAGGCAGCCGGTTTCTATGAAATGATCCAGCAGGGACATGGCGATGGCGCAGCCCTCCTCCGGATCCGTGCCGCTGCCCAGCTCGTCCAGGAGCACCAGGCTTCGGGCGGTCGCGGACCGGACTATGCCGGCGACGGCCTTCATGTGCCCGGAAAAGGTGGACAGGGACTGGTCGATGGACTGCTCGTCCCCGATGTCCGCATACACCCCGTCCAGGACCGGAAGGCAGGTCCCCTCGTCCGCGGGAACCGCCAGGCCGAACTGGTTCATGAGGCACAGCAGCCCGACGGTCTTGAGGCTGACCGTCTTGCCCCCTGTGTTCGGTCCCGTGATCACCAGGGTCCGGACACCCTCGGGTATCTCCAGGTCGATGGGCACCGCCTTGGAACCCAGCATGGGATGCCGCGCCTTTTTCAGGCTAAGAGCTTGTGAACCGGGAAGGGCGAAGACGCCCCGGGAGAGGCGGGAATACCGCGCCCGGGCCCAAAGAGCGTCGAAGGCCGAACAGGCCTCCCGCGCGGCCAGAATATCCTCCAGCCGAAGGGCCACCCGGGCTGTGGTTTCCTTGAGGATCCGGAAGACTTCCTGGCGGTATTTGGCCTCGGCCTCCACGAGCTCGTTGTTCTTGCGGACCAGGGCTTCGGGCTCGATAAAGACCGTGCGTCCCGTGTCGGACACTTCGTGGACGATGCCGCGGATCTTCGCCTTGAAGTTCGCCCTCACGGCCAGTACCGTGCGGCCGTCCCGCTGGGTCGGAAGGTCGGACTGGAGCATGGAGCGGAGCTCTCCGTCCTGGAAAAAGGACGCGGTGATCCTCTCGATCTCGGAATTGACCCTACGTATCCGGGACTGGGCGTCCCGCAGCTCCGGCAAGTCCGCCAGGGTTCCGTCCCGGGCCAGGACGCGGAAAACGACGCGGGGGATCTCTGCCAGATCCGGTGCCGCGGAGACCTCCTCCGACAGGGCCGGGTGTTCCGCCTTGGAGAGGAATTCCTTGAGCTCCCCGTAGGCCTCGGCCCAGAGGGCCAGGGCGTAGAGCTCCTCCTGCTCCAGGCAGGTCCCCTCCTTGGACAGGACCGGAAGGAACCCGCCAATGGGGGGAAAGGCGCCGCCCGGAAGGGCAAGTCCCTCCTCGAACAAGGCGCAGACAGCGCGGCACCGGGCCTTCGCGTCTTCCACCCGCTTCGGATCCGGGTCGGGCAGGGCCTCCCGGACGGAGGTCCGGCCTTCCTCGGAGCGGCAGTATGCGGCGACGTCCTCCCGGACGCGGTGGAAGTCGAGTAGCTCGAGGGTGCGCTCACTCATCGTCATCAAGATAGTCCCTCCGGGGTTTTCCCGGTTTCCGGGCGTATTCCACGGTCTGGTCCAGTTCCGCCCGCACGCGCAGGTAGCTTTCGTAGCGATCCGGATGGACCAGACCTTCCTCCACGCCCCCGCGGACCCTGCAACCCGGCTCGTCCAGATGACCGCAGGCCAGGCCGTAGGCGCAGGCCTCCGCGAGGGGCCTCATCTCCGGAAAGCAGGCCACCAGGGAATCCCCGGGTATCCCTCGCAACGCCAGCCTCCGGAAGCCCGGGGTGTCGATGAGCCGGGTCCGGCCGTCCCGCAGGGTGACCATCACGGACCGGGTCGTTGTATGCCGGCCGCGCTCGTACTTTTCCGAGACTTCCCCGACCCGGGCGTCCAGACCCGGCTCCAGGGCGTTCAGCAGGGAGCTCTTGCCGGCGCCGGACTGTCCCACGAAGGCCGCCGTGGTTCCCCGCAACCGGGACCGGAGTTCTTCCACCCCCGTGCCGTCTCGGGCGGAGCAGACGAGAACCTCGTACCCGATCCGGGCGTAATCCTTTAGGCGAACCTCCGTCTCGGGATCCGCCCCCAGGTCCGATTTGTTCAGGACGATCAGGAGGGGGAGATTCTCCAGCTCCGCCGTCACGGTAACCCGGTCCACGAACCGGGGCCGAAAGGGGGGCAGCCGGGCGGAAGCCACGCAGACGACGAGGTCCAGATTCGCGGCGATCGCTTGAACCGACTTACCTTTTTCGTTCCAGCGCCAGAAGAAGTTGCGCCGCTCGATCATCCCCAGGATGCTTCCCTGATCCGAGCGGAAATCGTCGGGTTCCAGGCGGACGCGATCCCCCGGGGCCAGGGAGTTGTAGTATCCCCGGAGGGAGCGCAGGATCTTGCCCTTTATGGCGCAGCGCCGCAGGGCGCCGTCCGGCGTCTCGACCAGGAACGAGTTGTTCGAGCCTGTCACGACGACTCCCACGAGGTCCCTCACAAGGAACCCTCGAAATCGAGCCCGTACATTTCCGCGAAACGGTCCAAGCCGGTCCATGCGTCAGGCTTGCCGGTGGCGTAGAATCCTCCCCGGCCGGGCTCGGAGGAAATCCCCTCCGAGCCCGGCGAGGAAGCCCCCCCCGGATCGGCGCCACCCGAGGTTGCCCGTGCAAGCTCGGCGGCCCTGCGGGCGACCCCTTCCCGGGAATCCACCACGCGGACGCCGGGGCCCGCGGCCCGGGCGATGTAGTCCGCAAGGTGCAGAAAATGCGTGCAGGCCAGGACGACGCGGTCCACGCCCTCCCCGAGGCAGGGCGCAAGGGCCCCGCGGCAGGCTGCAAGCCGTTCCTCCTCGGTCGCGTCCAGGAAATCCCGCTCCACGAATTCCACGAGAGCTTGGGCCCCGACCCGCAGAACCCGGACCCCCCGAGCCCACCGATCCACAAGGTCATCCAGGTAGGGATCCACGGCCGCCCGATCCGTGGAGAGGACGGCGATGGTTCCGGTCCGGGTGGATTGGGCGGCCGGCTTGACCGCTGGAACCGTGCCCACGAAGGCTGTATCCGGAAACCTCTCCCGCGCCGCGTCCAGGGCAGCCTGGCTGGCGGTGTTGCAGGCCAGCACGATCAGGCCGGGCTCGAAACGGTCGACGATCCGCCCTATCCGGTCGAGTACCAGGGATCGAACCTCTTCGCGGGTCTTGCGGCCGTAGGGAAAACCCTCCCGGTCGGCCGCGAAATGGCAGGGAATTCCCGGAATCCTGCTTCGCAGGGCCTCCAGGTAGGGAAGACCTCCGACGCCGGAATCGAATACGAAGATCCGCCGCCCGGTCATGTCAGGATTTGAAGAGATCTTCGAAGGTCGCCCGGGCTTTCGAGGACGCGTTCGCGGACTTGCCGAGCCCCTCGCCGGCGTCCGGGGACGGGGAAAACCACTCGCAGAAGTTGGCTTTTTCCTTGTCCGCGACGAGCTCGCTCACGGATTCCGCGCAGTCCCAGTGGGCCCCGGGCTTGAAAAAGCGGCAATTTCGGCACACGTGGATGGACCGTCCGCAATCCGGGCAGAGGTCCCGAAAACCGAGCCGTTCGCGGCCGGGCAGTTTGGTCCCGCAGGCGTAGCACATGGTCCATGCTAACCCGAATTCCCGAGACTTGGCAATGCCGTCGCTTCGGTATACCCTATCCGCATGTACTCCTTCGAACGCTGCGGGATTCCCGGCTGCGGATCGGCGGCCCTGACCGGACAGGGAGCCTGCGCCGTCCACGTTCCCGACCCCGAGTCCTGCGCCGCGGCTCTTGCGGGCAGGATCGCCGCGATGGATACGATCAAGGACCTCAACCTGGCCGGGCTGTCCTTCGAAGGGCTGAATTTCGGAAACCGCCATTTCTACGGCTGCAATTTTTCCCGAGCTACGATACGGAACGTCCTGTTTACCGGGGCGGTATTCCGGATGTGCTTCTTCGATTTCGCCGTCTTGGACTCCTGCGACTTCTCGGGTTCCGACACCCAATTCTGCTCCTTCGCGGGATGCAGGGTATCCAACTCCTCCTTCGAGAATTCCGAGTTCGTGCACAACAACTTCAACGGAGCCCGGACCCGGGAATGCACCTTCAACTACAGCAACCTCTATAATTCCCGGTTCATCCGCGCCGAGTTCGAAGCAACGGATTTCGTGGACTGCAACATGAAAAAGGCCTATTTCCTGCGAACCAAGGAAAAAGACGTCTCCTTCAAGTTCTCCAACACCCAGGAAGCTGTGTTCGACATCGAGGTGGAGGACGAATCGTGAAGGTGTTCTTCCACTATTCGCTGTACGGCTTTTCCAACGTCTACCTCGTAGGAAACGAGAACGGCGGGGACGCGCTCCTGGTGGATCCCGCGGAATTCACGGAGAACCTTCTCAACTTCATCGAGACCAACGGGTACTATGTCCGCGCCGTTCTCATCACACACAACCACATCCATCACGTCCGGGGCCTTTCCACCCTCCTCCGGATCTACGACGCCCGGGTGTTTTCCAGCAACGCCGAGGTCCGGGACATCCGGTGCACGGTGCTCCACGACGGGGACATGCTGGATATTTGCGGCATGCGGGTGGAAGCGCTGTCCGTCCCCGGTCACTCATCGGATTCCATCGTCTACAAGATCGAAAAACTCCTGTTCACCGGTGACACCCTGGAAGCCGGAATGATCGGGCATACCCTAAGCCGCTACGGCAACGCCCTGCTTCGGGAGGGGATCGACCGACGGATCCTCTCCCAATCCGAGGACTGCCTGATACTCCCGGGCCACGGCCCCCCCAGCACCGTGGGCGCCGAACGGCTCTTCAACCTGGGCATGGCGGAAGATGCCGCGGCGGATCTTCTCTCGGACCGCTACGAACTGTTTGTATGATCCCCAGGTTCACCGCAACCCTACGATCGCGCCTATATCGATCTTTACTTTTAGGGCCGCCCGTCCTATACTCGGCCTCATCCCGCAAGGGCTGACAGATCATGCTACTATGTCAACTCAAGGAGAGACCCATGCGCCGTTCCCGATGGATCCTGCTCTTCTTCACGGCCCTCTTCGCGCTCGCGATCCTTGCGCCGGCCTTCGCCGCGGACGATGTCCGTGGCCTTTGGAAGATCATCGACGACAAGACAGGCAAACCCCGAGGCTATGTCCTGTTGTACATGTTCGACGGCAAGCTCTTCGGTCGAATGGTCGCGACGATCGACAAGGAGACGGGCCGCATCAAGGACACCTTGGACAACCGGAAGGAAAAGGCCGAAAAACTGGCCGGGGATCCTTTCTATGCGGGCCTGGACTTCGTCTACCGGATGGAGGACAAGGGCAAGGAATGGCGGGGGCAGATCATGGATCCCGAGTCCGGGGACGAGTACGACTGCCGTCTATGGAAGGATGGGGACAAGCTTGTTGTCCGGGGTCAGCTCAAGGGTTTGGGGTTCCTGGGAAGGAACCAGACATGGATGCGCGCTTCCGACACCGAGCTGGGCGGGTTCGGAGTCCCGGATCCCCGGGGTTTCAATCCGGTCATCCCGAAGAAGAAGTAGGCCCTCCCCGTCAAACCGGGACCGCGGAGAACCTTCGTCCGGGTTGGGCTATGCGGTCCTGACACTGCACCAGGCGCAGCTCCCGAAAGCCGTCCTGGACGGTTCTCTCCAGGACCGTGAACACCGTGTCCGCCATCAACTCCAACGCCGTCCGGGGGTCTCCGGACTTTAGGTAATGGCCCAGGAAGAGCGCGGCGGTCAGGTCTCCGGCCCCGACCAGGGGCGGATGGAGGGGAAGCTCCGGAGTCGTCAACATCCAAGCTCTCTCGGGCTCGCTCAGGAATAGGGAAATGGATCCGTCCTCCGCGGTTTCCGGCTTGAAGCTGGTGATCAGGACGAGGCGGGGTCCTTGCCTGTGGAGGACGTCCGCGGCGCGCCGCGCGTCTCGGGCGTTCCGTATCGTAAGGCCCGAGAGCAGTTCGGCCTCGAACTGGTTCGGGGTGATGATATCCGCGGTTTGCACGGCCCGGGTCCGGAGAAAGTCCGGGATGCCCGGATGGACCGTAGCTCCCCGGTCGTAGTCCCCCATGACCGGATCGCAGCAGTACAGGGCCTTCGGGTTGGCGTCCTTTACGGATCGAGCGGCCTCCAGGATCACCCCGCCGA
This sequence comes from Treponema sp., assembly GCA_012517645.1. Lineage (GTDB taxonomy): Bacteria > Spirochaetota > Spirochaetia > Treponematales > UBA12059 > JAAYUR01. The sequence continues at coordinate 670 of JAAYUR010000322.1, read as the reverse complement.
TCTCGGGATCTCCGAGGAACCCGGAGAGAACGGCGGAGCATTCGGGAAGGACCCCTCGCTCATGGATCCCCCGGAAGACCCGGGCCACGTGATCCGCGGGAAAGACGTCCCCCTCCCACCCTCCGTACCCCATGTGGTTTGAAAACTGGACCGTGTTGACGGGCCACACGTCGAAGCCGAGGCGCTGGAGCGGAAAGACCGCCGCGCGGTTGCCCGCGCACCCGTAGGCCACATGGGATTGTATCGAAAGGATGCTCACTTCGGACCTCCCGGGCCGCGGTTCCGTTTCGGGTACCGTTGCTCCATCTCGGACATGCAATCCAAAAGAAAGGGGTTCAGAATATCCAAAAGCCGTTCCGTCGGAGCGGGCCCCCGGGGACCCGGTTCCCAGAGGCCTGCCCATTTGGAAAAGGTGTCCGCGAGAAGCTCCTCCGGTGAGATACCGAAGCGGGCAAAAAAGGCTCGGGAATCCACCCCTTCCCGGGTGCGGAAAGCCGTCATGACAGCCTCGAAGGCCGCGGTCTCGGGAGGGACGGTCTCTTCCAGGGCGGCCGCCGCAGGGTCCTCGAGGTACGCCCCGTGATCGCGGGTTTCCTGGATCCGGAGAACGCCTCCGCCGTCGAGGGGGAAGGAGGAAACCGCGGAAGGGCCGACACCGATCCACATCCCT
>JAAYUR010000540.1 GCA_012517645.1 Treponema sp. | reverse complement strand
GCGCGAACGGACCCGGTCACGTTCCGCCTCGGACAGTCCTGTCAATTCCGCGAGGTTCACCCGAGCTACGGCCTTGGTGCTGGTCTTGTTGACGTTCTGACCCCCGGGGCCGGAGGATCGGACGAAATCGAAGCGCGCCGCCCGTTCCAGGGAGGCCTGCAGTTGTCCTAGGTTCATCGGTTCCCCCGATTCCGGTCCGCCGGAACCTCGCCCTGGTCTTCCGGGGCGAAATGCGCTACAGTGACTATATCAAAAAGTCCGGAAACGGAGAAACATGAAAGTCCGGAACAGCTTGGCCCAGATCATGAAGAAATCGCTGTGCGAAGCGATCAACCTCGACCTGATGTCCCGTCTGGCGCGGGACATTTTCCCCGATTATGACCTGCACGAGCGAACGGGGTTTCCCCCCACGGTACCCATCACATCCCAGTTGGCCGCGCACCACATCGTCAACGACGCGATCGCGGAAAACCGGTTCCTGCACCTGGCGGAGCGCCTGATCCTCCTGGACCGGGAGGGCTACATGGGCCGCAGGTATCCGGTCCCGGGCTTGGCGGAGATCGTAAAGCAGATCCGGGTGGAAGGCTACGTCTGGGACGAGAACACCGAACTCTTCATGGAAGACCCCCGGGTGCGCCGGACCCCCAACTGGGGACGGCTCCTGGACGAGGACGAGTTCCGGTTCGCCCTGCTCCGCCTGGACGTCGCCAACAACTCCAGGATGGTCCAAACCCACGGGGACAGCGCCATGCGGGGAGCCCTGGAGGATCTCCGGCAGATCGTCTCCCGCTGCGTGGAGTTCCGGGCCGGACGGATCTGGCAGTGGGAGGGCGACGGAGCCCTGGCCGGCTTCCTCTTCGGTTCCCGGGTCGTCTCCGCGGTCCTTGCCGGTATGGCCATCCTTCACGAGCTCTTCCTGTACGACCGCCTGCACAACCGCCTGGGGGAGCCCCTCCGGATCCGGGCCGCGGTCCACACGGGCACCCTCCGGTACTACGCGGATCCGGGGAAACTGATCAAGCAGGAGATCGTCCAGGAGACCGAGGAGATCGAATCCCGCCTAACCCCCGTCGGATCCCTGGTGATCACCCCCGCGGTGGCCCCCTCCCTGGACCGGGTCATCCTGGACCGCTTCCACCATATCCAGCACATCTCGGATTCCCGTCTCCTGGCGTACGAAGTGCGCATGGAGGGAGCATGAGGATCCTCGTCTTTTCCGAAGAGCCCGCCCGGGAGGAGAGCGCCCTCCGGGCGGCCTTCCCGGCGGACGCGAGCCTGGAGATCCTGCCCCTCCGTGGTTTGAAACGGACGATGCAGAAACCCTCGACCGCCGATATGGTCTACCTGAATGTCCGCGGGATCGGAGAGGCGGGCATGTGCAAGCACGCCCCGGTCCTGGCCTCCGCCGGAAAGCTTCTCTGGGGCATTCTGGATCCTGAGGCGGAGCTGGCGGACCCGGCCCGGGCCTTCTTCTTGGGTGCCAAGGATTACCTGGGACCCGGAGCCCTGCGATCGGGATTCTCTGGACAACGGCTTGCGCAGATCCGGGGGTTCGCGGGCATGGAGCTACCGAAGCCGCCCGAGCCGGCCAAGCGCTTCCCGGGCTGGGACCGCATCCCGGAGGGCTCGGAGCTCGCGGTGCGATTCTGCTACGTCTCCGTCGGAGATCCCGAGGGGCTGAGGGAGCGCATCGGCGAGAAGCGCCTGCGCAAGCTGAGGGAGGATTTCGCGGAGTTCATGGCTTCCTGGGCCGCGGAGTGCGGCGGGATAGCCTGGATGCGGGATCCGGAGGGAACCCTCCTGTTGTTCCCGGAACGGGACGAGGGGACCAGCCCCGTGCTCGCGGCCTTCCGGATGATCCTGGACCGGGCGTTGATCGGGTATGAGGTCTTCCGCCTCGAGGTCCCCCTGACCTTCCGGTTCTCCTTCCACGCGGGAAAGACGGTCTGGCGCAGGCCGGGCTCCACGGGAACCATCGTGTCCGGAGACGTGAACTTCATTTTCCACCTAGGAGCCAAGTACTGCTCCGACGGACGGATCACCCTGTCCGAGGAGACGGAATCCTCCATACCCGCCCCCATCCGGGACCTGTTCCTACCCGCCGGGGATTTTGAAGGCCGCCGCATCCTGGCCAGCCGCCGCTTCCGGGACTAGACCGGTCACGAAAGAAGGTCCCGGTCCTCGGCGTAATCCCCGCCCCGGGTGCGGCGGAAGAGGTCCACCAGGCGTTCCACGGTGAGATCCCTCTTCGCGTCCCCGGCCACGTCCGCGACTATGGCGCCTCCGTGCATCATGATGAGGCGGTCGCCCTCGTCGATGGCCCGGCGCATGTCGTGGGTCACCGCCAGGGCGGTCAGTCCGTATTCCGCCACGAAGCGGCGCGTCAATTCGGAGACGAGCTCCGCGTTCCGGGGATCCAGGGCCGCGGTATGTTCGTCCAACAAAAGCACCGCGGGTCGGGAAATGGAGGCCATGAGCAGGGTCAAGGCCTGGCGTTGGCCCCCGGACAGGCGGTTCACGTTCTCCCGCAACCTGTCCTCCAAGCCCATGCCCAGCTCGGCCAGGCGGTCCCGGAGTTCCCTGCGCAGACGCGCGGGCACGGCTATCCGGAGTCTTCGGGGTCCCTTTCGGGAAGCCAGGGCCAGGTTGTCCAGTACGGTCATGTCTCCCGCGGTGCCGGCCAGGGGGTCCTGCCGCACCCTGCCCACGTACCGGGCCCGCTTCCACTCGGGAAGCCGGGATTGGTCCACCCAGTCGATCAGGATGCGGCCCGCGGACAGGGGCACGGAACCGGCGATCGCGTTCAAGAGCGTGGTCTTCCCGGCCCCGTTGGATCCGATCACGGAGACATGCTGGCCCTTGGGCACCGCCAGGGAGAGGGAATCCAGCACCCGGCGCTCGTCCGGGCTCCCCCGGCCGAAGACCACCTCCACGGATTCTAGACGGATCATTCCCTCCTCCTTCCCGGAAGGGTTCCGCCCTTGTACCGGCTCGCGGCGATGGAAGCCACGATCAGGACCGCCGTCAGGAGGCGCAGGTCGTTGGGGGTGATCCCGGCCAGGTAGCCCCAGGACCTGCCCGCGTACATGATCCCCCGGAACAGGATGGAGCCCAGGAGGACCCGGGCCAACTGTCCGCCGATCCGGTTGGTCCGGAAGAGGAACTCCCCGATCATCACGGAAGCCAGGCCCGCCGCCACGATCCCTGCGCCGAAGTTGGCGTCCGCGAAGCCCTGGTAGGACGCCGCGAAGGCTCCGGAGAGCCCTGCAAGGCCGTTGGCCAGGCAGATGCCCGAGGTCCGGAGGCCGACGGGATTCACCCCCGCGGACACCACGGACGCCTCGTTGTCTCCCAGGGCTCCCAGGGCTATGCCCGCCTCGGTGTGGAAAAAGAGGTCCAGAACCAGGACCAGGGCGGCCGCTATCGACAGGAAGGCCAGGAAGGACTGGAGGGACGAATCCAGGGATCCGCCCAGCCAGGATTCCGCGGCTCTCATGACCGGGTTATAGGAAATCAGGGGAAGGTTGGCCTTGCCGCCCAGGACCCGCAGATCCACCGAGTAGAGCCCCGTCATGGTCACGATCCCCGCCAGCAAGGGAGGGACCCTGAGGCCGTGGTACACCCCGGAGGTCACCGCCCCCGCAACGGCACCGGCCAGGAAGCCGGCTCCCAGGGCCAAGAGGGGCGGAAAGCGGGCCGCGATCAGGGCGCTCCCCACGGCGGCCCCGAAGGGAAAGCTGCCTTCCACCGTGAGGTCCGGGAAGTCCAGGATCCGGAAGGAGATGAAGACGCCGAGGGCCAGTATTCCGTAGACCAGGCCCTCGACCAGAACCCCCTCGACCATCCGTCACTTCCGGCGGGCTGCGCCGCCCTCGATGACCAGGGACGCCCGGGCCTCCAGGTCCGCGGGGATGGTCACCCCTACGGCGGCGGCCACGTCCTTGTTCAGGACCAGGGCCATCTCGGAGGGATCCTTCGCGAAGTAGGCGGGGATGTCCGCGGTCTTCTCCCCCGCCAGGACGCGCAGGACGATCTTCCCGGTGGACCGGCCCATGGCGTAGTAGTCGAAGCCCAGGGCGGCCAGGACCGGCATCGTCTCCGCGGAGCTCGGGTCCGCGGTGACCAGGGGGAGTTTCCGTTCGTTGCAGATCTCCGTGACCGCGCTGATGGCCGAGAAGACCGTGTTGTCGTTCCCCAGGTAGACCCCGTCCACCCGGCCCGCGATGGACAGGAGGGCCTGGCGCACCTCCGAGGAGTTGGTGACCGTGGCGGGCACGAAGGCGAGGCCCTTCTCCGCGCAGTAGGCCTGGACCAGCTCCGCGAGCTTCACGGAATTGGCCTCCCCGGCGTTATAGAGGTGCCCGACCCGGGCCTTCGGCTTCAGGGACAGAAGGAGATCCAGCTGTTCCCGGACCGGGGTCATGTCCGAGGTTCCGGTTACGTTCGGCCCCCCCTTGTCCAAAGAGGCGACCAACCCGGCGGACACGGGATCCGTCACGGCGCTGTAGACCACGGGGATGTCCTTGATGGCGTTGGCCATGGCCTGGGCGGTGGGCGTGGCGATACCGACCGCCACCTTGACCTTGGAGCTCTTGAACCTCTGGGCGATCTGGGCCGCGGTGCCCATGTCCGCGTTGGCGTTCTGAAGGTCGAACCGGACGTCCTTGCGGACCGAGGAGATCTCGTCCACGATCCCCTTTTCCAGGGCGTCCAGGGCGGGGTGGGACACGAACTTCGCAACCCCCACGACGGGAGCGGTCTTGGGGGCGCAGGAGGACATAAGAAGACCGAATGCGGCAAGGGCGGGTACGAAGAAGCGTTTCATCGGCGACTCCTAGGCTGGTTCGATTCCGGAAGGTTCGGATACGAAACAAAGTATGTTTCTATTAAAAGAAACGCAAGACCAATGTATCGAAACCATGATTTCTCGTCAAGCCCCGACGGGAACCCGGGTTACCGTCGGGAACCGGATTTCGGGTAGCGTCGATCGAAGATCGGTGCTATGCTCTGTAGTAACATATGAAACGAACAGAAGACATCGACCTGATCGCCCGGAACCTGCGGGAAATGTCCGTAACCCTGGCGGCCGCCCGGGATCCCAGACTGATCGAGGAATTCCTCTACAGCCTGTTCACGAAATCCGAGGCCGACGAGATCGCCAAGCGCTGGGCGCTGGTAAAGGACCT
>JAAYUR010000178.1 GCA_012517645.1 Treponema sp. | reverse complement strand
GCGGCGGGCCGCGCTACCGAAGGTGCCGGAAGCTATATAAGCCCCGCCGGTGTTGAGCTTCCAGAGCTTGCCGGTGGCGGCCGCCAGGACCGCGGAGTTCGCGGAATCGTACCAGACCCCAAGGACGGGATTCGTGGAGCTGAATCCGGCGGTGGTGACATTAGTGTCATCTGCATCAAAGGTTCCCGGACCCGTCCCTTTGAATACAGTATTCCCGGCAGAGATCCAATAATTTGTACCGTCCCATGCAATGGACGAGGGATAACCACAGACCTGATCGGTAGCAGTGGCTTCGGCGGTGAACACCCCGGCTCCATTGTCCGAAGCCAACGTATAATACGTCGTGTAATCACTCGAAGAGGTCCCGGTCGAGTGTTGGGTTGCCGCTAATAGTCGGTTGTCACCTTCCATGTAGAGAAGGTTCTGCACGGGCTCGCCGGCGGGAAGGCCGGAAACCACATAGTCGTTCCAGTTCGTGCCGTCGCTCGTGTACCGGATGGATCCGGCGGCCGGTGAATAGGATACGTACAGGTTCGTCCCGTCCGAGACCCCAGCGGTAATGATAGATCCGGTCGGTGCGCCAGAATCCGGAATTGTTTCCCAAGCTCCCCCGGCGGCGAGTCTCCGAAGAATGGTAGAACCGACGCCCGCGTAGTAATGGGCGCCGAGCCGCGTCACAAACGCCGCGGTGTTCGCGTTGAAGGCCGCGGTCCCTTTGTTTTTCGGGGTTTCCCTTTCCAGCATCGCAAAGAGCCCCGCGGGTCCCGGGTCGCAGGACATAAGTACGGCGGCGGCCAGGAGGACGGCGGCGGCGATATTCAGGATTCGTTTCATGGTTCGGCTCCTAGAGATGGTAGACCGCGGTCAAGCGGGTGTCCAGGAAGATCCCTAGGCGGTTGTCCTGGGGAATGTCCCCGTAGAACTGCCAGACCGTCCAGGCCTGGGCGTCCAGGCCGAAGCTCCAGGAGGAACTCTGGCGCCAGAGGAAGGCGGCCCCGCCCTTGAGGATGGGGTTGAAGTTCGTGTAACCCTGGTACCGGACGATGGCCAGGCCCGCGGACAGGGAGGGGACGATCTCGAAGGGCATCTTCACGAAGTACCAGGAGGCCTTGGCGGTGAAGGGGACCATGAAGAACGAGGACTCCGCGGTGGTCCCGCAGGTGGCCCCCTCGATCTCCCCGCCCACGGAGAAGCCCGGGGCCACGACGTAGCTGTAGGAGATGCCGAAGCCCGCTCCGATCTTGAGGTTGGTATACTTGGTCCCTCCGGCGTAGAGGTTGACGAAGGTGAGCGGGAAGAAGGCTCCGAGGTTGAAGGAAAGGGTCTGCTCTCCCCGGACATAGGGATTGGCGTTGAAGTCCGCCGCGGGCAGGTCCGAGGCGGGAGGCTCAGCCTGGGCGTAGGCCCCCAGGGCCAGGCATGATACTAGAATCGTCGCGAGGACCGTTCGAGGGATGCGCATTGTTCCTCCGATTGCGGGATAGTATCACAGGAGCCGTTCCGTGAAAAGCCGAGGCCATGGTGCCTGGAACACGGAATCGTCAAGAGCCGCTCGGTAAACGAGATGCATAGGTTTCGTATTCCCGACCCGGGGAATCAGGGTATCCTGAGCAACCCGGATGCTCCAGTCCTGCCGGCATACCAAGGCCCCGTAGGCTTTGGAGGAAAAACCATTCACCCAGCCTGGAGGATACACCGTCAGGCGCGGGTTTTCCGCCGGAGGGGGTACCGTACCGCTTGCACGGCCTCCCATGTCTGTGCGGAATACCAGGGGTTCCCCCGTCGGATCCGGAGCAGGAAGGCCAGGAAGGTGCGGAAGGCGACTCTAGGAGGGGGCGGAAGACCCAAGGTCGGGTCGGGAGCTCCCTCCGAGGCCTCGGGAAGGCGGACCAGGGGAAAGCCCGCCCAGGCCGCCGGGCGTAGAAGCGGGGATCCCCGTAGGGTGGGCGGTCCGTCCCCGCTGTCCTCGGCGCCCAGGTAGAGGATTCCGCCCAGGATCCGGTATCGATCGTAGAGCCGCGGGGCCCCGGCTGCGAGTTCTTCAAGCCGGCCGGGGTCCTCCGGGGGGCGCTCGAACCAGGCGAGGCCGGCCGCGCAGGGGAAGGGGAGCGGCTTCGCGGCGTCCAGGCGTCCAAGCAGCGGGCGTTTAAGCGCCTGGAGTTCCGCCGCCACATTGCCCGGCGGGAAGAGGGCGACCAGGTACTCAGGGTCCTTCAATATTTCCAAAGGCATCGATCCATGATAGTATCAAGCCAGGCTACCGGTAAAGGAAGGGGAGATGCGCCGAAAAGTTGAACGCTTGGCGGATACGCTGGTTTCCGCGATCAAGCTATGGGAAGGTGTCGAGGCGGTTGTCCTGGGGGAGGCGTCGGACCAGGACATCTTGGATCCGTACTTCGCCCTGGTCGTGGACGTCTACTACAAGGGGGATATCCCGGAATCCCAGGAACGCCGCGCAGCCTTCGGAGATCCGGGAGCCTTCGAGACTTCGGAGTCCCAGAAGAAGGACCGGTTCTTCCTGGAAGAGCTTCCCGTTCGGGTCGAGTACAAGAGCCTGGATTTTCTGGAAGATATCCTGCAACGGAAATACGATCTACTGTGGGTCTTCAAGGGTTCGGGGACCTACATGTTCTACCGCCTGGAACGGGGTTCCGTCCTATACGACAAGTCCGGATGGATAGCGGATGTGCGCAGGCGGATCCAGGAATTCCCGGATTCCTTCTGGAAAGGGCTCCGCGCCACCTTCCAGTCCAAGATGGAGCATTACCTTTCCGACCTGGGCGCCGCGGCTCTTCGGGAGGACGGCTTCTTTTATACAATCTCCTTAGGCGGTTTCATGAAGTACGCCGCCGCCGCCTTGTTCATGGTCAACCGCCGGTTCGAGCCCTCCCATAGAAACATCGCGGAGCAGCTGCGGGACCTTCCCGTCCTGCCCGAGGATTTCTGGGGCCGCTGGGACTCTCTACTCCGGGTCGACGGGGAGATGTCACCCTCCCGCAAGTTCCAGATCGCCCAGCTTCTTACCCTTAGCATCTTTTCCCTCTAAAGCATGAGGCGTCCCTCTTTCTCCGCTGCAGGGCTTCTCTTCCTGGGGGTTCTGCTCTCCGCGTGCGCTCCCCCGCCCTCGGCGCCCTTTCCCTTCAAGGGCGAGGATGGAGCCTCCCATGGTCTCGTCCAGGACCTGCGCCCCTCATCGGGATCGGGAACCGGGATCGGGGGCGCGGGGCCCGCCTCCGTACGGTATTCCCTGACGACTCCGGTCCGGGTGGTCGGCGCCCGTTCCGCCCTGGAGATCGAGTACGAGCTTTCCGGCTCCGCCCGGGTTGAGGTCTTTCCGGAGGGCCGCCGGGCGGAGTCCCTGGTTTCAGCGGACCTTCCCAAGGGACCCGGGATAATACGCTGGATCCTGCCCCTGCCCGAATCGGCAAGCCTCTCGTCCTTCCGCTTCTCCGTCCTGCCCGAAGGTCAAGCCGCGGGGGCCTCGGGATCCGCCCTGAGGGTCCTGGCCCTGGGCCTGACGCCCCGGCACGCGGGATTCGAGCGCCTGTCCGACGGCGCCCGGTTTTCCCGGGGCGCCGGCCTGACGCGGGATTCATCGGGAACCGAGACGATCCGCCTAGAACATCCCTACGGTCCCGGTGAGGACCCCGTGGTCCGGATCGACACGGCCTCTTCTTCCCTGCGGGTCCGCGTGGAGGGGGGGCGTACCGCGAGCCTGGAACGGACATCCGGGAACCTCACCCTGCTGCCCCTGAGCGCCCTGGGAGGATTCGGCGCGGTGTCCGTGGAGGCTCCGGGGGCGGACGCCCTCCGATCAGTCGCCGTCCTGCCGGGGTCGGAACTTCGAGGCCCCCTTGCCCTGGATTTGGCGGTCATCCTTGCCTTGCCGGCGTCGGAGGACCCCGTGCCCTACCGGCTCTACCGATGGAGCGCCGTTCCGGAGTGCCTGGTCTTCGACTTCCGGGATTACGCCGTGCAGGACGCCTACCTGAAGCGTCTGGCCTTCTTCGTGGAAAAGGAGGGCTTCCGGGGCCGCCTTGCGACGGATCCTGAGATAGCCGGGCTCCACGGTTGGAACGCCCACGATTACCGGGCCGAGGATCTGGCCGCCTTTTTCGACAAGGCCGAGCGGACCTCCTTTTCTCTCGCCCCCGAGGAACTCGACCTGCGGGGGATCCTGGAGCGGGAGGGCGTCCTCGTCCGGGAGGGGAATCGCTTCAAACCCGGCAAGGGCGTGCTCATTTCCATATCCCGGGAGTCGACCACCTACTTACGGGACTTGTTCCTAACCCACGAAGCGTCCCATGCCCTCTTCTTCCTGGACGAGTCCTACCGGAACCTCGCCCGCTCCCTGTGGTCCGCCCAGGGGCCCGAGGAACGGCGTTTCTGGAACCTGTTCCTATCGAACCGGGACTACGACCCCGGGGACGCCTATCTGTCCTACAACGAGCTGCAGGCTTACCTGGTTCAGCAGTCCCTATCCCGGCTGGAATCCTGGCTAAAGGACGTGGCCTACGCGAGGCTGGCAAAATCCTACCCGGATCGGGCGGAGTCCGTCCGGGCGGACCTGGAGGCGGCCCTTCCGGGGTTCAAGGCCAAGGCCCAGGCCCTGGAAGCCTACCTTCGGGCCACGCACGGCTTCCGGGCAGGTTCCTTTCGGAGGCTTAGGTTCGAGTGATGGTGAAGCTCTCCATCGGGGCCTTAGGGCCCGCTTCCAATTCGGCCGAAACGACTTCCAGGGTCCAGGCGCGGATCCGTTCCATGAGCTCCGAGGGCGGGATCTGCAGGTTTCCAAGATCCTTGCGGAGTGCCGCCGCCGCGGGCAGGAGGGTCGTCCAGAGGTCCTGCTGTTCCGGGGAAAGACTCCTAAGGGTCCGGAGGGAGGGCGCCGTCAGTTCCGGCAGACCCCTCAGCCCGTCCCGGTAGGACTCCAGGAACTCCCGGGCCGTGCAGGTTGCCTTGCCCGGGGCGAATACCGCAAGCCCTCGGCCGGATCCGGAGGGATCGAAGGTCCGTATGGGCACCCGGATATCCACCCCGCTTCCACGCACGGGCACCAACTGGCCGGATAGGCCGGCCGCGAAGGCTTCCAGTCTTCGGCGATAGGCTTGGAGGGGCTTTGTTACGTACCGGAAGGTCCCGTCCGGGTCGGTTTCCCGGTCAACCTGGAGATTCCGGTACAGAAAGGCCGAGAAGAGACTTTCCTGGGGACTCGTGCGTCCGGCGCGCAGACGGAAATACCGATGGATGTAGGTTCCGCGGGCGTAGCTGGCGCCCCGGGGATAGGAAAAATCCGCGCCATAGAGGAATATCCTCCGGGCCCCCAGGGTATCCGCCAGGGATACGGCCGCATGGGTCACGTTTCCTCCGGAAGTGTCCAGGGAAGGGAAGGGGCGGAAATGGGAGGAGACATAGCGGCAGAAGGGGTGCCCGGAGGAGAAGAAGTGGACCCGCCGGGCCCGGCGCGCCACCGAGGGGGGGGAAGCCAAGTCCAGGATCAAGGGGATCTCCCCGGGAACGGGGGTCAAAAAATGATAGTAGGAAATATGCTGGCAATCGATGGAAACCACCGCGTCCGGGACGATACCCCGGGCCAGCAAGGCCCCCATGCTCGTGTCCGTGGCGATAAGGAATCGGCCTCTTCGCACCTGTCCGAGCTCCGGGGCAAGCTCGTCCAAGGAAGGACCCGCGGCGGTAACGATCGCTTCCCGGACGGGCGTCAAGGGGCGGACGGGCCGCTCCGCGGCGTACAGGTTGCGGACCGTGTTGGAGAACCACCTTCGGCCGAAAAAGGCTTGCACGCTGTAGTCGTCGGACACCCGGGAGATGACTCTGCGCACCGCGTCCACGGCCTCGGAAAACCTTCCGGGATCCGCGTCCACCCGGGCCCGGAGGGGAACCGTCGAGAGGTCCCCGGCAAGGATGGGGATATAGGCTTCGAAAATGGCCCGTTCGAGGGTGGGCTCGTCCGGATCCGCCAATAACCGTACCCTTCGATCCGAGAGCACGGGGGCCAGATCGAACTGTTCCAGGATGGCCCGGAGCAGGTCCAGGGAATATTCGACCACCAGGACTCCCCCCGTCGTCGGCCTATCCAGGAGAGCGCGGATACCGTACCCGGCACCCAGTCCCAGGTACACGATGAAGCCTCCGGAGGGATATGCCGCGGCAAGGCGCTCCGCCTCCCGCAGGGGATCCATCCGGGAGTGCAGGGCCAGATCCCCGGAAGGGCCGCGCAGGATCGGGATCGGCAACCCGGTCCTCGAGGGTTCCGCCCTCAGCTTAGGATCCGGGGTTGCCTTGGAAATTCGGGCCGCCAGGTCCGGGTCCGTCGCGGACAGGGCCAGGAGGTTCCGCTGCAGAATGCCGTTCATCCTACCAGCTCCCGAAGCTCTTCGAGCGAGCGTCGTACAGCCGTCCGGGCGCGGGACGCGGCGGATTCATCCAGGATTCCCCGGGAAGTCGCGGCCAGGTATGCGGCGGCTTCCGACCCGCCCAAGGCGTATAGAAGGCGGCGGGTGCGGTAGGGCAATGGCGGGTTCGGCTTCCCCGCCAAGGCGGATTCAATCTCGATGCCCCAGGCTTCAAGGGCTTCCTTGACAAGGGCGAGCCGACGAGGGCGCTCGGGAGCGGGGGTCGTTTCCGGTACCGGACAGGGTTCGGAAGGGGTCCGGGGCAACAGGGAGTCTAGATCCCCGGGATCCAGGGAAATCGTTCCCGGTACGGGAACCGGGGAGGGCAGGAGGCGAAGGACGGGTCCCGCAGCCGGGCGGTATATGCCCTGGGCGTAGAGATCGAAGGCTCTCCCGCGGCGCCAGGCTCCCATGCGAACCGGGAACGAGGCTGTCTCCCGTTCCCAGAGCAGGGATAGGCCGGGAGCGAGCCTGCGCTCCGGAGCCAGGATATGGGCATCGAAGCCGTAGGGCCGGCAGTGGGAACGGAGGTCCCGGGCCGCCATGTCGAGACCCGCGACCAGGACGGGGGCTTTACTGATCTCTCCGGCCAGGGCAAGGCTATCCGCCGCGGAGGTGCCCCGGGCGGCGGCCGGAAAGGCCGGAAGCCCGGCAGCCGCGATCAGGTCGTTTTCCGGTTCCTCCGGGAGAGTCAGGAGGGCCAGGGAGCAGCCTTCGGCGACCGGTATGGGGATGCGGGCCGTGATCGGGACAGCCATGGGAATTCTGTCCATGACTCCGGAGCGTAGAACCGCGTCGAAGTGCCGGTCCGCCCAGAAACCCGGATCCGTACTGATGACCAGGTCCGGAGTCCAAGCCCGGCGCAGACAGGCGGCGGCCGCAGAGGCCAGAGTCCATAGACGGAATCGGCCGCGGTAGGGCTGGAGCTCCTCCAGGGCGTTCTCCAGACTGGGTCCCGCGGCCGCCACTACGACGGGAACGGGATCGGGCCGAATCCTGCAGTACCGTTCGGCGGCCAGAAACGTGCGAAGCCCGTTGACCAGCCAACGACGGGACCAGAAGCGGACGGTGGCCCCGTCGGAGGAGAAGTCTTCCAGTGCCCTCCGGAGTACCCGGGTCACGGCGGCCGCTGCGTCCGGGAAAGCCCTCTCCGAGGGTTTCCACGTGACCACCGCAGCCCCACCGTCCATCCGTCCGGGTACGTGCCGCGCCAGGACATCGTAGAGCGGCGCGTCGGTGTCCGGATACCAACGGACATCCGCGCCGGGTCTCTCCACGCCCCGGAACCTCGAATCGAACTGGATCGAGATGATCAGGGAACCCGGAAGCCTGGACCGGGCGGCCTCGCATATCCATTCCTCCCCGCCCCCCAGGACGAGTAGACAGGAAGGCCTGCGCTCGCCCAGGCTCTCGGCCAGGAAGCGAGCGGCCTCGCCGGAGGGATCGGAGCGGGAATGAAGGCGTATCGAACCGGATGTACCCGTCATCGAGCCTGGATAGTCCCCGGGCTCAGGAGCCGGGTTCTTCGAAACATTCGGCGAGGAAGCTTTCCATGTCTTCCGGCCGGAGAACTTCGAAGGTGCGGGACCGTTGGATACGGATCGGCGAATCCACAGCCGCGGACAGGAATCTGCGGATATATTTGGCCGCCTGACTCTGAAGCAACTCGGTATCCACGGGGCGGGACCCGCAGCAGAGGGCGATCAGGGCACCCGTGTCGCAGAGGAACAAGCCTCCCGAGGCCTCGAAATAGGCGGAGAGACAGCGCGCAAGATCTTCCTCAAGACATTCGGGGTTGATCTCCGGAAAGGCCTCGGCCGCGGCATGCAAAAAAGGCCGGGGATCCAGGACGCAGAGGGTGGCATAGGCCGTCTGGGAATCCGCGAAGCGCGCCGAGAGGGTCCGGGCGAGGTCCGCCGGGGACCGCTCGGGCGGAAGCTCCCGGCTCAGGCAGGAAGGTCGAGAGGATGCCAGACGGGAGGCCAGGGATGCCCCCAGAAGGGAAAGCGTCCGGTCCTCTCCGGAGACCCCCAGGACATCGAGCCTATAGTGGGAACCCAGGCGGCAGGAGCTTTGGGTGGAATCGTCGGGCGCATCCGGGGTGGAGGCGAAGACTCTCCGCCCCGAATCCGGAGCATCCGAAGCCGGGGACGGTTCCAGGGTGATGCGAAGACCAGGGAATCGGGCGCGATCTCTAAGGATCCGCAGGATGCGGACCGGAAGGAAATAATCCGCCGGAGCCGCGAGGCATTCCGCCAGGATATCGCCCAATACCGTGTCGGTATCAGGGATTACTTGTTTTTTTTTCCGTACCCGGAGAGGATCTCGTCCGGGATGCCTTTTCCAGAAGCCCTCCGCCCCGGGCCGGGGCGGGTTTGAAGTTCCTTCGGGATGCCTTGTCCAGTAGACCCATCGTTTATACCAGCCCCAGCTCTTCGAAGAGCCTCTTGTAGGTTTCGTAATGCTCGGAATTGGCGAATTCCTCGATCTTCTCCTCCGGGAGGGCTTCAAGAAGCTTGTCCAGGTAGGTAAGGACGCTGCGGACTTCATCCTTGATCCGGCTCGGGACGGGCTCAGCCTTGGGGGCCGGGGTAGGCTCGAGGTCTTCGACCAGAAGGGTTTCCGGTTCTTCGGGAACAACAGCCTTCGTGTCGGTCTTGAGGTCCTCGAAATCCACGGGCTCTAGTTCCTCCGCTTCCGGAACCGCCGCACCGACAGGGGCGTGAGCCTCCTCGTTGTGCAGGGTGATCTCCCCCAGGTTGTCCGCGTTTTCTCCCTCCCCAATCTCTTCGACGAATTCCGGCGCGGGTCCCCTGGAGGACGGTATCTCTTCATCCAATTCCGGTATGGGCATTTCGATGTTTTCCGGGGACTCGAGGACCAGGGCGGAGGGTTCGCTGTCCAGGTCGAGGGTCAGCTCCTCGAGCTCCTCCGACTCCTCTTCCAGACCCGACGCCTCTTCCAGACCCTCGGCGGATTCGAATTCCGCCAACGGCAGCTCCTCGGCCTCCTCGAGATGATCCTCCAGGATCTCGTCGATGTTCAGTTCCGCCGGGGAGGGCTCCAGGAGGGGAGCCTCGGCGAGGTCTTCCTCGCCCGCCAGCTCCAGGTCCTCGGCTTCCTCCAGGTAGGAGGTATCCTCCGGGGGAGGGGTGAGGGGAGCCACCCCCTCCTCGGCCAAGGCGGAGATCTCCTCCTCCGCAGGCTCTGGAACGGCCATGTCTTCCTCAGTCTCGGATAATCGAAGCTCCTCTATCCCGGAGCCCTGGGCCTCGGCGGACAGATCCTCGGTGTAATCGCCGGTCTCCGGAAGCAAGTCCCCGAGTTCTTCCTGGGTTTCCGAAGATTCCTGAAGGGGCGTCGGCTCCGCGCTCTCCTCCGAGAACTCGGCGGTGTTCAGGATATTGTCCAGCTCGTCGCCGGTGAGGGCTATGGTCTCGTCCTCCTCCTCGTCGAAGAACCCTCCCGCCTTGCCTCCCCCGGCTTTCTCGGCTTCCGCGGGCGATTCGCCCGGAGCCGTCCCAGCGGCTTTCATGGCGGCGATCTGGGCTTTTAGGGAAACAAGCTCATCCTTGATGGAAGAGAGCTCGCCGGCGATCTTGAGAAGAATGTCCGAAGAAGCGTCCGCGGCTCCTCGGGGGGATGCAGCGGCGACGCCGCTTCCGGCCAGGTCCCGCTCGAGCTCGGCCATGTCGTCGATGGACTGCGCCGGAGGCATCTCGGGGATGTCTTCCAGGCTGAACTCGTCCCCGGCTCTCGGGGGTGCGGCCTTCGGCTCGGGACCGGGGGACGCAGCGGGCGCGGCCAAGGACTCGGAGGGCTCCAGATCGACCCCGGGTCCGGACTCCGATCCGGAAAGAAAGTCGTCGAAATCCGTTACCGTCTCGAATCCGTCGGCGCTGGAAGGTTTGGAATGGTCCACCGCCGCGCCCTGGGCCTCCGGGCTGGGTGGGAGGGTGTCGTCGAATTTCAGGTCTATGTCCAGGGCTTCGAAATCCGTCTCTGCCCCGGCTTCCAGGACGGGTTCGGCTTCCTCAAGGCCGAAATCGGAAATCTCCGGGAATTCCTCGAGATCCGTGTTCCGGGCGGAAGCATTGAGAGGCTCCTCGGGGGTGAACTCCTCGATCGGCACTCCCAGGTCGTCCAGGGACTCGAATTCAGCCATGTCGGGAATGCGGGGCAGATCTTCCTGGACATCCGTCGGAGTTTCTTCCATGGTCGGGACGACGAGCTCCTCCTCCTGAAGGGAAGGAGTTTCCGAGGTGGTGAGAAAGATGTCCTCGCTCTTTTCGCCGGCCCCCTCGGAGGATTCGTCGCCGGCGTCCAGGAACACCTCTTCCTCGTCCGTCAAGAAGGACTCGTCGAGGACCGTAGTCCCCTCAGGAGTCTCGGATAGGAGGGCGGCGTCCCCGATGTCCGGCTCTTCCAGGACATCCTGCGGCTCCGCCTTAACCCATATTCCGTACTGCTCGAGGTCCCGATCCTTGGCGTCGGGGTCGATTCCCTTAAGGTTCCGTCCTTCGTGCCGCTCAAAGGTCGCCATGGTCGCTCCGTTTTACGAGGGTCGTTCTGATACTGTATCGGCAAGGATCAACTCAGAATAAACGACCGTTTTAAAGTCTAATTCGAGGAATATCTTATTGTCAATGCGATGCGCTCGGACACGGAACGGTTTTATCCGGACGGTTTAATTGCCTGTACCTGCGCGGGTACGAGGTAAAGGCCGGCCGGGTTCCCGCCGTAAATGAATCGATGGGTATTCGACTTGCCGCCGGCGCCTATGCCGGACTTGCCGTATATTGTGTGCTTTCCCTGCTCTTCGGGCCCATGGGGATGTCCGCCTACGATGACCTGGAAGCCCGGGTGGAAGAGATGCGGGAAAACCTCGTTCGCCTGGAATCCCTAAATGCGGAAGCCCAAGCCCGCAGGGATTCCGCGTTGTCCGATCCGCAAACCTTAGCCCTCGAGGCCCGGAGCCTGGGCTATGTGGGTCCCGGACAGGTTGTCGTGCGCCTGGGATTCCCGGAAGCCTCCCCGGAGCCCCGCGATTTGGGGACCCTGGTGCCCTTTGCGCAGCCCCGGGGGATGGAAGATTCCGAGCTGAAGGTCATCTCCCTGGCCGCCGCCCTGCTCACAGCCTTCGCGGGATTCCTGGCGGGTCCTCGTAGGAGGGGAGGCGGGACAGGCCGGGTCAGCGCCGGCCGAACAGACGCCGGAACAAAGCCTTGAGAGCCTCCCAGAGCCTCCGGAAGATATTCGGGCGCCTCAGTCGCTCGAGCCTGGCGTAGCCCTCCTCTAATTCAATGTAGGACAGGGCGGAACGCTGGACATTTTCCTCGAGCTCCAGCTCCAGGCGGTCCGCCTTGTCGTCCGCGTCGATGATCAGGGCGTTGATGGTCCTCCAGCCCAGCTTCTTGGCGGCGGCGAGCCTTCGTCCGCCCGCGATCAGGCGGTTGCGGCGGTCCAGTACTATTGGATGCAAAAGGCCGTGGGCGTTCATGCTGGCGGCCAGGGCGTCGATGTCCCCCGGGTCTTTCCGGACCCTCCGATTGACCTTGATGCGATCGATGGGGACTTGCACGATTCCTGCCGCTCCTTGCCGTTTTCGATAAGTTTATCTCGATGGCATCGGCTATTCAAGGACAGGGGGAGCCGTATACTCCGTCGGGGGCAGGGACGACCCCTCGTCGGCCGGAGGGGTGCCCGGAGCGGGCGAGGCCGGCGTCTGGGGCCCCGGGTTCTTGAGAAGCTGGTCGAGATCCGGCAGGTCGAGCCGGAGGGTCGTATCGATATCCACACCGCCGAAGAGGGATCCCTGTCGGCTTAGAGCCTGCATGCCCCGGTCCGCGGCCTGGGACGAGAATTGGTGGAGATCGCAGTACTGGTTGGGCTGGGTCCCTTCGTAATACAGCAGGGTCACGAGCCCCTCGTCGCAATAATCCGTGGGCAAGAGCCCCGATTTGGCGCAGACCTTCACGTCGACCAAGCCCGATTGGGGACGGATGAAGTCCTTGAAGGGCAGGCCCCGGTGGATCGCTTCCATGTAGTTCGCCCACAGCACTCCGGCTATCGCGGCTCCCGACTGGGTTACCCCCAGGGAGTTGCCGGGACGATCGAACCCGAACCAGACCGCCGTAGTCATGTACGGAGTGAACCCGACGGTCCAGGCGTCCGCCCAGTTCTGGGTGGTGCCCGTCTTTCCGGCGGAGGGGATGGTGTATTTCTTCCCTTCCTCGTCCTTGTAGGTAAAGAGCCTGCCGCCGGCGGTGGGATAGTTCAGGGTTCCGTCCGTCACGGTCCGCTTGAGCATGTCCGTCATGACATAGGCGTTCTGGGGAGAGATGACCTGGATGGCGGACCCCTTCTTCTTCTGCTGGGTCCTTAGCTCCTTCTCGGGCTCCAAAAAGACCCGGCCCTGGCGGTCCTCCACGGACCGTATGGCGATGGGCGTGACCTCCCGTCCCTGGTTCGCGAAGATCGAGTAGGCCCGGGCCATTTTCAGGGGAGACACGCCGATGACCCCCAGGGCCAGCGGATAGAGCCGGGGGAAGGTCCGCCGAATCTCGGCGGGGTCCGTTACGTCCAGGAGGGCGGCGGCGCGGTTGATCGCCGCGTCGAACCCGATGGCATCCAGGACCTTGACGGACGGGACGTTCATGGACTTCGCGAGGGCCAGCCAGGTCAACACGGGGCCTTTCCACTCGCCCCGGTAATTCAGGGGGATGTAGGGCGTGCCGTCGTCGTTATAGAAGACCACGGGGGTGTCGTAGATCAGGGTCCCCTCGGTGAATTTACGGCTGTCGATCGCCGCGGAATAGTACAGGGGCTTGAAGGAGCTTCCGGACATCAAGAGGGACTGGGTCGCCCGGATCAGCTGGTTGGACTGGTCGTACTTGGAACCGCCGACGATGGCCTTGATGTGCCCCGTCTCGTTCTCGATGGTGATCAGGGCGCCTTCCACGGTGGCCTTTTCCATCTGGAGCCGGACCTGGTCGTAGCTCGCCTTGGTGGCCGTGCGCAGATCGCCGATCCCGAAGAGAAGGGCCAAGGAGTCGATGGCCGGGTTCAGCGCGCTCCGGTAGTACTCCTGGGATCGGTTTTGCACCTTGGAATCCGATACGAAAAGGGGCTCCAGGTTGAAGGCCAGTCCCAGCATCTCGACGATCGGTATATACGTGGATTCCGCTTCCTTCAGCCGGAGGCCGCTGGATGCCAGGTACTCCTTATTGGCCTGCTCGATCCCCCGGGCCATGAACCGGTCCGCATAGGCCTGGTAATCCAGGTCCAGGGTCGTGTGGACGGTGAAGCCGTCCTTGTAGATGTCCAAGGAGCCGTAGAGCATTCCTTCCAGCTGGCGCCGAACGTACTCGCTGAACCAGGGAGCCTTGTCGTCCCGCATGTAGAAGGCGCTGGTCGCCGTGCGGGTGTAGTCGAAGGTTTCCCAGTACGAGGCGAAGGCCTCGTCGGCGGTCTCCTTGTCCACGTACCCCAGGGAAATCATCTGGTCCAGGATCTCCCGGCTTCGCTCCCGGGCCAGGGTCGGATTGCGGAAGGGGTTGTACCGGGTGGGGCTGGAGAGCTGGATGACCAGGATGGCCGCCTCCGCCACGGAGACCTCCCGGGCGGAATGCCCGAAGAAGAACTTGCTGGCCGCCTCGACTCCGTACACCCCGGGGCCCATGATCATGCGGTTCAGGTACATCTCCAGGATTTCCTGCTTGGAGAACCTGCGCTCCAACTGGAGGGCCCACCAGAGCTCCACCAGCTTTCGCCGAAGGCTGATGTCCGTTCGATCGGCGTACAGGGTTCCCGCCAGCTGCTGGGTGATCGTGGATCCGCCTCCCAGGTTGCGCCGTGTGATAACGCCGACCGCTGCGCGGACGATTCCGCGCAGGCTGAAACCGTGATGCTTCCAGAAATCCTGATCCTCCCGGACGATAAACGCGTCGATCAGGTGCTGGGGAAGGTCTTTCAGGGCCACGATCTCGCGCTTTTCTTCCGAAAAGAACTCCGTGATCAGTCGTCCTTTTATGTCCAGCAGCCGTGTGGGAAGGGCGGGGTTGAAGTCGGTGAAATCCTCGACGTTGGCGATGTTTCGGGTGGCCGCGATCGCGACTCCGATGCCGATGCCCAAAAGCAGGGAGAACAGCAGGGCCGAGAGCAGGGTCGCTTTAAGAAGAGTGCCCGGACGGACGGGACGAACCATGTCGGTAGGGTACCCGAAGCCTCGGGACACGGTCAAGGCGAGGGCGGACAGTGTACGGTAGTCTTGCAGGGATCAGTATTACTAACGTTATATATTATAATATATAGATATAAAACAAATTTATTCTTGACAGGATCGCTAGGATGCTTTTACTCTGGCCTAGCGGGATTCGGAAAGTTCCCGCACCGATCTTTTCTATCCGCCTCCGAACCCGCGGATCTACCCGAGCCGATACGGCGAGCAGGGTCCCGGGTCCCTAGGGGACGGCGTCGCCGCCCCCTTGAGGGTGCGCGGGGAAACCCGCGCGCCTCCCGCCGCCACGGCATCGGAAAGGAGACGACGCGCCGAAACCCGCCCCGGGGAACCATCGCGCCCGGGGCAAGGAGAGAGCGATGAGCGAGAGCAAGGAGAACAAGGAAGGCTTGCTGGGCTCCACGTCGACCCGCCGCGATTTCTTGAGAATCGCGGGTACCGGTATCGCCGGGGCCTTCGTAACCCTTACCCTCGGGTGCGCCACCATGGTACGCACCCGGGACGGAAAGAGTCTGAAAGTCTGGGCCACTCCCTCGGGAGCCATGGTCCAGGACCCCAACCTCTGCGTCGGCTGCCGACGCTGCGAGGCCGCTTGCACCGTCCGAAACGACGGTAAGGTTTCCGCCTATGTAGCCCGCGTAAAACTTTCCCGAAACCTGAATTACGGCGTCGCGGGCGTTACCTCCGCCTACGCCTTCGCGGATGGACAGCACGGAAACTTCCGCCTGGTCGCGGAAACCTGCCGCCAGTGCGCCCAGCCCAAGTGCGGGGACGCCTGTCCAGCCGGCGCCATCAAGGCCGACAAGAAGACCGGCGCCCGGGTGGTGGACGCCCGCCGCTGTGTCGGCTGCGGAGCCTGCCAGGACGCCTGTCCCTGGCATATAGCCACTCTGGATCCCGAAACCCGGATTTCCACCAAGTGCAGCCTCTGCGACG
>JAAYUR010000424.1 GCA_012517645.1 Treponema sp. | reverse complement strand
TCCGAGCAGGTCCTGTGCATGCGTTGCCGGGATCGGCGCTTCGATTTCGATTCCGCCTATCCACTTTGGGCCTACGCCGGCGCGGTCCAGGACCTTGTTGTTTCCTACAAAATCCGCGGAATCCGGCCCCTGGCGGAGTTCTTCGCGGATCGCATCGGGGAACGGCTTCGGTCGGGGGACCCCGCTGGAACCGTAGTTCCCGTCCCGTACCGAAGGAGCAAGCTCCGAAAGACCGGGTGGGACCAGGTCGAGGACATGGTCCGCATCCTGGAGCGGCGCGGGACTCCGGTGATCCGGGCCCTGGAGCGGGGGGAGGGGGCTTCCCAGAAGACCCTGGACTACGCGGCCCGGATGTCCAATCTGACGGGCAAGATCCGAGTCCGCCCGGGCGTTCGCATCCCGGATCGGGTCGTGCTCTTGGACGATGTGCTCACCACCGGGGCCACCCTATCGGAATGCGCGCGGGTGCTCAAGGCGGCCGGAGCCCGGCGCGTGGACGCCCTGGTCCTCGCCGCGGACTGAGACCGGGGGCGGCGCGGGGTAAACCCGCCGGGTGCGGGAATGCCGCTCCAGGGGGTCGGCGGAGGAATTCCCGCGGATCCGCGGGGTGCCCGTCCTGCGGCTTGACGAAGGGAAGGGGCTTCTTATACTATACCTTCCGTAGAGAGCTTATTCTTAGGGATAAGAAGAGTCGTTCCCACGACTCTTTTTTTGTAGGTATGGTGGACAGCGACATATACAGGAAGGATCTGGAAGAACTCCTGGCGGGGGCCGGCCTTTCCCTGGTAGAATTGAACGTGAGCCGGCACCGAGGTTCCGTTCAAGTCCGGGCGGTCGTCTACGCCCCCGGAGGAACAGGGATCGACGAATGTGCCCGGGCGCACAGGCTCATACAGCCCAGGCTCCAGGTTCTCCTATCCGAACCGGATTTCCACCTGGAGGTCGCCTCCCCCGGGGTGGATCGATGGATCCGCTCCGACCGGGAGTATTCGATATTCGAGGGCCGGGGTGTACGTATCCTCCTGCGGGAGGGTGGCGAGTGGTTGACCGGCCGCATCGTTAAGGCCGATCCGTCGGGGCTGACGATCCGAAACGCCCGGGGAGAGCGGACCTTGGAGTACGCATCCATAGCAAAAGCGCGGCTCGATTACGCACAGGAGGGAGCTTAAACGCCATGTCTTCAGAAATGGCCGAGGCGATACGCCAGTTAATCTACGAGAAGGGCATATCCGAGGATCTCGTGATTAAGACGATAGAAGACTCCCTCCTTGCGGCGTACAAGAAACGCTACGGTACCGCGGAGAACGCGGTCGTGAGGTTCCGGGAGAACTACGAGGGAGTGGACATATTCGCCAAGAAAACCATCGTGGAGGAACTCGACGACCCGGTCCTGGAGATTAGCCTGGATGAGGCGCGGGCGTACAGCGAGGAGGCGGAGGTCGGGGACATCCTGGAACTGCCCATCGATCCCCGGGAGTTCGACCTTCAATCCGTGATGCTTGCCAAGCAGACGACCCGTCAGAATCTTCGGGAGATCTCCCGGGATACCCTCTACGCCGAGTACAAATCCAAGGTCGGCGAGATCATCATCGGGTACTACCAGAGGGACCGGAACGGAAACATCTATGTGGATCTCGGCCGGGTTGAGGGTGTCCTTCCCAAGAAGTATCAGTCCCCCCGGGAGACCTACCACCCCAACGACAGGATCAAGGCCTACATCGTGGAGGTCAACAAGACCAAGACGGGGCCCCAGATCGTCCTGTCCCGGACCCATGCGGAGTTCGTCCGGAAGATCCTGGAGCTCGAGGTTCCGGAGATCTACGACAACATCGTCGAGGTCTTCAAGATCGTCCGGGAACCCGGGTACCGAACCAAGATCGCGGTTTTCTCCAAACGGGAGGACGTGGATCCTGTGGGAGCCTGCGTCGGGCTCAAGGGAATCCGCATACAATCCATCATCCGGGAGCTCGAGGGCGAGAAGATCGACGTGCTCAAGTACGACATCGACCCCAAGCGGTTCATCCAGAACGCCCTGTCTCCCGCGGACGTAAAGGAAGTCTTCATCCTGGACGAGCCCAAGCGCATGGCCCTGGCCGTCGTTCCGGACAACCAGCTCTCCGTAGCCATCGGGAAGCAGGGCCTGAACGTGCGGCTGGCCAACCGCCTGTGCGACTGGAACATCGACGTCAAGACCGAGGAGCAGTTCTACCAGATGGACCGCTCCGTGGACCTGAAGCGTGCGGTCTCCGAGCTCTTCACGGAGGAAGAGGAGGAGATCACCCGGCTCTCCGAGCTGCCCGGCGTGCCCGAAGCCGCCGTCGCGGCGCTCAAGGCCGGGGGTATCGAGTTGATCGAGGATTTCATCTCCCTTTCCGAGGAGGAGCTCTCAAAGTTAGAAGGCCTTTCCGCCGAGGACCTCCGGACCATCCGTCAAATCATCGACGAGAACGTGGAGGTCATCGAGGAAGAGGGGGAGGCGGAAGAGGGCGTTCCCGAGGAAGGCGCCGGGGAAGG
>JAAYUR010000437.1 GCA_012517645.1 Treponema sp. | reverse complement strand
CTAAAACCCCGATCCTGTCCTCGACGCTCGGCGCGGACGAATAAGCCGGACCGGAACCCGACCCCCGACCCCCGACCCGCCGGCCTAGCCCGGTCGGGCCGCGGGTCCGGGGGGGATCCGGTCGGAGCCGATATACGGTCCCGCCGGGAACATTGACAATTTAGATATAATTGCTACAATGGATCGACGCGCGCTTCCGGACCGTGCGTACACATCCGAGGTCGAGGCCCCCGCGAATGAAGGACCCCAGGTCCGCATCCAGAGAAGCCCCCGAAAAGGCCCTTCGTCACATCGACTACGACTCCCTCCAAAAACGCTTCGACGCCCTTGTCCGGGAGGGCGCGGACCTGCAGACCCGCCGCAAGTTCATCACCGACGTCTTCCTGGCCAAGAACCGGGCCATACGGGACCTGGACTTCCACACCCTGGATCCGAGATCCATCGAGGACGACTACCTTCGCCCCCGCAAGGACCTGAGCTCCTTCGTGCTCCGGAACTGGGTGAACGGCGTCTTCCTGCCCTCCCTGAAACCCGACTTGGCTGAAAAGCTCTTCCTCTTCGGCCTGGGCCGGATGTTCTCGGCCTATAACGACGTAGGCGTCCAGTCCTGCTCCGACGCGGACCTCAATTTCGTGCTCTCCGACGAGGTTTCCCCGTCCGGACGGGCGGCCCTGGATCGAGAGCTCAAGAAGCTCCGCAAGGAGGCCTTTGACCGCTTCGGCATCCTCATCGAGATCCATCCGGAGTACACCATCCAGGATGTCCGCTCCGTATCCGCCGCCCTGACCCATCCGGATCCGGAGCGGCGGCTGGGCGCCGCCTTGTTCTACAAGAGCAACGAAAAGAGCATCTTCGTGTTCAAGGACCATCCCGAGCTTAGGGTCCAGGTATTCTCCAAGGTGAGCGCCCTGCCGGATTCCTGCCTCTTCGAGCACTTCCTGGGCCTCCGAAGCGCCAAGAACTCCTTCATGAAGATCCGCATGGACAAGAAGCCCTTGACGATCCTGGAAGAATACACCTGCGAGCAGATCCAGACCCGGGCCGTCATCGGCTCCCGGGCCTTCGGCCGGTACTGCTATACTGTGTTCCGAAAGGTGCCCTTCGCGTCCCCCCCGGTCTGGTACTTCTCCATGAAGTATTTCGTGAACCGCGTGTACGACTATGTCTGCGCCATGCGGAATGTGGGGTACGGGCTCTCGCAGATCGGCTTCGACTCCGAGGATTCCCGGGGAAGCCCCGACCCGGACTACCTCTTCCTCCGGAACGCCCATAAGCTGATGCTCTACCTCCAGGAGCTCATCCAGATGTCAATGGGATCCTTCGGGATGGATTGCGATTATTCCTACATTTCCCGGGCCCGGTTCCTCAAGTTCATGGAGATCGACGGGGAAAAATTTCGGAAGAATTTCCAGGAACTCGTGCTGGGGGGAGGACTCCTGCCGCCGACCGCCCGGGAGAAATACCTGCGCCTTAAGCGCAAGATCGAGGAGAAGTCCCGGGATCGGATCGTCCACTGCGACGAAGAGGACCTGAAGGCCTTCCCGGAGGGGTTCCGCTACGAGACGATCGACCGGGACTCGGCCCGCCGCAGGATCTGGGTTCCCTACTCCTGGGCGGACCTGGGGTTTTTTGTGTTCAACGTCATCGCCGTCCGGATCGGCCAGATCGTGGATACCCGGCTGGTGCCTCCCCTGGCCGGGCTGGACGATTCGGCCCGAGCCTTGGGTTCCCCGCCCGGCAAGCCTCCCCGAAGGAGAGCGCGGCGGGCCGGCTAGCGACCTCGACCGCGCGTTTCGCTCAAGGAGACAGGACCCGGAGACGGGCGTCCGCGTCGAAGGACCAGGAGAGGGGACGAAGGGTCTCCAGGGGCAGGACGGGACTCCGGACCGTGCGCAGGGAAATCCAGGGAAGCCGGAGATCCTTCCCGCCGATCAGGATCGTGAGCGGCCCCCTCTTGAGAGGGAACGTCATCAGCTCGGAACCCTCGGCGTCCAGAAGACGCGATAGCTTGTATCGCCGGGGACCGAACAGATACCCCAGCGGTCCCCCCAGGTCCAGGACCCGGGCTTCCAGGGAGCATTCCCGTCCGGCCAGGGCCACCCGGGAGAGCACGGGCACCGCGTTGCGGTCCGGCACGGCAAGATCTCCGGCCGCCCCCGAGGCATCCGCCTGGTAGGGTACAAGGCGGGCGATCTCCCGTCCCGGAGAAAGAGCGTGCCAGGCCGAGGCCTCCGCCGCGGTCAGGCCCAGGAGGGAGAGGGCCAGCACCGCCAGGGGTATCCCGATAGGGCCCGGAAAGACCGCGGCCAGGCAGCCCAGCACGCACCAAGACCCTGCCCAGATCCAGAGGGTCCGGTCCGATAGCAGGGCCTTGGGGGGCACGATCAGGAGGACCGCCGCGCACAGCACCGCCCAGGCCAGGCAGAGGAACACGAGGCTTAGGTCCCGGCGGCGCCGCGCCTTCCTCTCGGAACCCCGGGCGAAGAGGAGGTCCAGGACCAAGGCGGCCGCCGCCCCCAGGGAGAGCCCCCCGAGGGCGGACGCCGCCCAGCCCGCCCCTCCCGCGGCCAGGTCAGAACCCATAGATCTCCGAGTACTTGCGGTTCAGGTAGTCCACGAAGTGCCCGGCGTCCAGGGGCTTCCCGGTCACGCCCTCGCACAGCTCCTTCGGGAGCAGGGCGGCCCCGGACGCGTGGATCTTCTTCCGGAGCCAGCCGAGCACGGAGGCGTAGTCTCCGGCTTTCAGACAGGAGTCCAGGTCCAGGTCCCTGCGAAGGGCTTGGACGAACTGGGCCGCGTAGAGGTTGCCCAGGGAATAGCTGGGGAAATAGCCGAAGAGCCCCGCGGACCAATGTACATCCTGGAGACAGCCCTTGGAGTCGCTGGGCGGCTCGATGCCCAGGAGGTCCTTAGTCTTGGCGTTCCACGCGGCCGGGACGTCCTTTACCTCCAGGCGGCCCGAGAGGAGGTCCGCCTCCATCTCGAAGCGCAGTATGATGTGGAGCCCGTAGGTGACCTCGTCCGCCTCGGTCCGGATCAGGGAGGGCTCCACCTTGTTGATCCCCCGCAGGAACTCGTCCAGGGACACTCCGGACAGGACCTCGCCCAGAACGGCCCGCAGGGCCGGGTATTCCCGGCTCCAGAAGGAGCGGCTGCGGCCGACCACGTTCTCCCACATGCGGGATTGGGACTCGTGGATGCCCATGGATGCCCCGTCGGCCAGGCAGGTTCCCGCGTATTCGGGCGGGGGGTTCACTCCCTGCTCGTACAGGGCGTGTCCTGTCTCGTGGATCGTGGAGAAGAGGCTGGAAAGGAAGTAGCCCTCATCGTAGCGGGTGGTGATCCGAACATCCGCCCGGCCCACGGTGGTCGTGAAGGGATGGGCGGTGACGTCCAATCGGCCGCGCCGGAGATCGTACCCCAGGAGCTCCATGAAATAGCGGCTGGCGGTCCTCTGGGCTTCCTTGGAACAGGGCTTGCGGAGGAAGGAGTCGTCCACCTGGGGACGGGACCGGATTTTGGCCAGGAGGGCCGCCAAGTCCTTGCGCAGGGGCTCGAAGACCCCGCGGACCTGGGCTTCGTCGCTCCCGGGCTCGAAGAGGTCCAGAAGGACGTCGTAGGGCTTCTTGGTCGGATCCAGGCAGACGGCGGCCTGCCTCTTGAGGTCCAGGATCCGTTCCAGGTGAGGACGGAAGGCGGCAAAGTCGTTTTCGGACCGAGCCCGAACCCAGGCCGCCTGGCCGAGGCTCTGGGCCTTGGCGGTTTCGGTCACCAGGTCCGCGGGGAGCTTCACCTCCCGGGTATAGTTCCTGTACAGAAGCCGCAGGAAGGCGCCGGCGTCGCCGCCCAGGCCCGGGTCTCCCCGAGGGTTCGAATCCGAACAGCCCAGGGCTGAAAGGTATTCGCCGATCCGGGGGTTCACGGCTTTCTCGTGGGCCGCCCCCTCCAGCCAGGCTAGCTGTTCGGCCCGCTCCTCCTCCGCCCCGGGGGGCATGTGGGTTTCCTGGTCCCAGGCCAAGAGGGAGGCGATGTGGGTTACAAGGACGCGCTCCCGGTCCAGATCGATCAGTTTCTTCAGTTCCGTTCTCATGGGATCCACCTCGTGGTCGCGGATGTTGCGCCCGGGGGACGGCGCGGAGCCCCGGTCGGGACGGGGCGGGAAAATCCTACCACCCCCCGGACGTTGACGCAAGGCGGGAATCCCGCCACAATGTCTTGAAGGAGCGGCCCGTGAGCGATCCCGTACCTCGGAAACGAAGAACATTCCCGCGGATCCTGATCACCCTTCTGGCCCTGGCCCTACTGGGCACGGCCGCCTTCCTGGCCTGGTCCTTCCTGGATCGGTCCCCGGTAACCGACGCCCTCCCGGACGGATTCTCCGCCTATGTCCGCATCGCCTCTGCGGGCAAGTTTTTCGAGTCCCTGATCGGACTTGAAACCGCGGACGCCCTCCTGGCCGCCCCCGAGGCTTCCGGTGCCCGGGCCCTGGTGGACGCCCTGCGGCGGGAGCCCTTTCTCCGGAGCCGGGCCTTCCACATCCTCGCGAACGTGCGCATGGACGGGGCCCTCTACGGCTCCTCGTACCTGGCCGCGGTGGACCTGGGAATCCGTTCCGCCCTGACCCGGGCCGCCCCGTTCTGGGGACCCTGGCTGAGGTATCCGGGCCTGACCTACAGCCGCTCCTCCGGGACTTCCCGCTTCCTCTACAAGGCGGGGGACACCCTCGTGTACGCCGCGGTCCTCAGGAACCTCCTCCTGATCACGGGGGACGAACAGCTCCTGGAGCGCGCCCTTTCGCGGGGCGGAGCAGGGAGGGACGCCGAAACCGCGGAGGCCCTCTCCGGTCGGGCCCCCAAGGACCTGCGCATCCTCCTCAAGACCTCCGAGCTCCTGTCCGGCCTCCGGGACGGCTCCGATCCGGCCGCCCGGATCCTGGCCGACCTTGACCTGCCGGGATTCGCGGCGGTGGACCTGAGCGTCTCGAACGCGGCCGTCCAACTGAGCCTGGAGCTTCCTGTATCCTCCGGGCGGAGCGCCCTGTCCGCCCTCATCGCGGCCCGGTCTCGGCCTCCCGCGGTCCTGTCCGCCCTGCCCGGATCCGTCCGGTACTTCACCGTCCTTTCCGCCGGCAGTCTCGAGCAGATCCGGGACGCCGCCCTTCCCGTCCTGGGCGCCTCGGCCGAGGACGCCTGGAAGCGCGCGGACGCGGCTTCCCGGGCGGCTTTGGGGATGGGACTGAAGGACCTGCTTCTCTCCTGGTCCGGGGACGAGCTGGGGGTATTCGGCCTGGAGGGCCGATCCGAGCCCGTGTTCTTCCTTAAGGTGCGGGACGAGGCCCGGCGGCGCAGGGTTTTCCAGGAAGCCTTCCAGAGCGGAGCCCTGGGAGAGGACTCCGCCGCGGTTCTGGACGGCATCCGGGTGCCCCGGATCGTCGTTCCCTGGTATATCCACGCGCTCCTGTCCGCGGTGGGCGCGGAGGTGCCCCAGCCGTACTTCCTCGTGGAGGACGGGTACCTCCTCCTCTCCACCTCCGCGGAGTCCTTGGTGGCGTCGGCCCGGGAGGCCCGGGCGGGGAAGGTCCTGCCCCGGACCGATTCCTGGCGCCGGGTATCCGCCGGCATACCCGCGGACGCCTCGGCCATGATCTACTATTCCCTGGATCGCAGCGTCCCCTTCTTCCTCCGGGGCGAGGGTACCCTGGCCGCGTTCCTGCGGCAGTACGGGGAGGGCACAGCTTCGGTCCGCTTCGGGGACGGCCGTATGAAGCTCGCCCTTTCCGCGGCCGCCCTGGGAGGCCGGGGTACCCGGGACCTCCCGGGCTTCCCCCTCCGGACGGAGCGCCTACCCGTCGGGGGCGTGCAGGCCGGCCGGGGCGCGGACCGCAAAGTCCGCCTGTACTGGATGGAGGAGGGAGGGACCCTGGTCTCCTATCTCCCGGCCGCGGGAACCCGCAAGAGCCTGGGCATGGACGACTCGGGGTACTTCGTGCTGGAATCCCTGCCGGACGGCGCGGTTTCGGCGGTGTGGGCCGTCTCCCGCCGGGGCACCGTCTGGAGGCTGGATCCGGACCTCTCGGCCTTTGAAGGCTTCCCCAGGGCGACCGGGACTCGGCCCGCCGCCGCGCCCACCCTGGCCCCGGCTCCGGCGTCCTCTTCGGCTCCGGCGTCCAAGGGCTCCTCTCCTCCGTCCAGACTCTTGGTTCCCTTGAGGGACGGGGGAATCCTGTCGGTGTCCGCGGACGGTTCGACGTCCTCCCTGCCCGTCACCTTCGAGGATCCCGCCTCCGCTCCGATCGCCGCCTGGAACGGCTTCCTGGCCGTCTATCCCAAGAGCTTCGAGGGAACCCTCTGGGTCCTGGATTCCAGCGGTCAGCCCCTTCCGGGCTGGCCCGTCGCCCTGCCCGGGATAGGCTACGGCTCCCCGGCGCTCGCGCCCCTGGGGTCCTCCTTCCGAGCAGCCTTCCTGACCCAGGCCGGCCTTCTCTCCTGCTGGAACGACCGGGGCGAACCGATCCCGGGCTTTCCCGTCGAGCTGGAGGGTGTGTTCTACGGGACTCCCCTCTTCGCCGCCGACTCCTTCTGGGCCGTCTCGGAGTCCGGATCCCTGTACCGGGTGGGCCTGAACGGGAGCCGGACCCGCTCGGATGTCCGGGGTCTGGGCAGCCGGGAGCCGGTCCTGGCCGCGGCGGACGTGGACGGCGACGGCAGGCCGGAGATCTTCGTCTCCGGGGACGGAAACGCGCTGTACGGATTCGACGCGGATCTGGAACCCCTGGCCGGGTTCCCGGTGCCGGGCACGGGACGGCCCGGATTCGCGGATTTGAACGGGGACGGCGGACCGGAGCTTCTATCCGCGGGGGTGGACGGCACCATCCGGGCCGTCACCTTCCGGCGCCCCTGAGAGCCGAGGAGGACGAGATGAGCCCTGCCCGCGCAAACACCCGTCGGTCCGAGGGACGCGCCGGGACCGGACCGTCCGCGCTCCGGGCCCGGCGCGGCCTCCGCGCCCCGGACTTTCGGAGCCGGCCTTCGGGAACCGCGCCCGGAGCCGCCCGGATCCTTCTTCCGATCCTGGCGGCCGCCTTCCTGGGATCCTGCGCGACCGTACAGAAAGACCTTACCGTGGAAAGGCTGCCTGAGGACGCCTTCGCCGTCCTGGACGCCTGGGAGCGCGATTTGGTCCTGCTGGAGTCCGAGCCGGACCGGGCCGCCCTGGATACCCTCCGCTCGCGCCTTGCCGAGGCCGGAACCCGGCCCGTCCTGGAGCGGCCTTGGTCCGCCCGCCTGGCCGCCCTGTCCGGTCGGGCGGCCCTCCTGGCCCAGGACCGCTCGGCCGCGGAGCGGGAGCTCCGCAAGGCGCTGGCCCTGAACCCCGCGGACGAAGTCGCCCGGGTCCTGGAGGCCCGGCTGGAACGCAACCCGGAAAAGCGGAAGTCCCTTCTGGAGGCCGCCCTTGGGACGGCGGAAACCCAGGCCCGGCTCCGGGCCGAGCTGGGCCGGACCCTCTCGGCCGAAGGACGCTACGCGGAAGCCCTTGCCGCCTTCGACGCCTCCCTCCCCTTCCTGCCGGAGGCCTACGAGCGAGCCTACGGGGCCGAACGGCGCCGGGCCCTGGCGCTGCGGGACGCCTCCTCGACTCCCGGGCCGGCCCTGCTCTCGGACAAGCCGGCCTCTCTCCAGGACTTGGCGGCCCTGGTCCAGGCGGAGAGCTCCCTGGTCGACTTCCTGACCGGGGGCAGGGACTGGGCCCCCGGCATCCTCTTCGAGCGTCTCCGGTCCGGGGGGTTTTACCCCGATCCCGCGGCGCCGGGGAACGCCGCGGCCCGTAGAGGGGACGCGGCCTTCCTCCTCTGGCGCTTGGCCGCCAACAAGAAGAACGACCGCTCCCTTCTTACCCGGTATACCGACCGGTACCGGTACCGGCCGAACCCCGCGAGCCCGGTCCCGGACGTCCCCCTGGACTCCCCCTGGTTCGACTCGGTCCTGGGCTGCGTGGAACGGGACATCATGGAGCTCCCCGACGGCCGTAACTTCCGCCCCCTGGATCCGGTCTCCGGACTGGACTTCTACCGCTGGCTCCGCAGGGCCGCGGACCTCTGATCCGGGTCGAGGGCGGGGCCGTGTACCTTAGGGAACTCACCCAGAGCGTCTCCACCCTGAAGGGAGCGGGTCCCTCGATCTGCGCCCGCCTGGCCCGCCTGGGTATCTATACCGTGGCGGACCTCCTCTTGCGGGCTCCCCGGGACTACGAGGACCGCTCCCGGGCCGTATCCTTCCGGGAAGCCCTCAAGACCGGGAGCCCCGCGAACACCGTGGGGGTCGTGGCGGCCCACGACTGGTTCGGCTACGGCAGGAGCCGGACCCTCAAGATCCTGGTGGACGACGGGAGCGCGACGGCCTCCCTGGTGTGCTTCAACCGGGCCTTCCTGGCGGATCGCCACCCCCCGGGATCCCGGGTTCGGGTCACGGGAACCCTCGCGCTCCGGTTCAACGAGCTTCAGTCCGCCTCCTTCGAGATCGAGGCGGCCGCGGAGGGACAGGGCCCGGAAGCGGGGATCCTGCCGATCTATCCCCTTACGGACGGGCTGGCCCAGGGAACGGTCCGACGCCTCGCGGCCCGGGCCCTGTCGGAGTACGGACGCCGGGCGGAGGACGAGCTACCGGTACGGGTCCGGGAGCTCCGGGGACTGCCCCACAAGGCCCGGGCTCTCGAGGAGCTCCACGCCCCGTCTTCGCCGGAGGCCGCGGAACAGGCCCACCGGGCCCTGGCCTACGAGGAGCTCTTCTACCTCCAGATCCTGGTGCGCCGCCGGGCGGCGGCCCGGGCGGAACGCCCCGTGGACCGCCCCTCGGCCGCCCCGGGCCGGGCGGGACTCCGGGAGCGTCTGGTGGAGCGCCTCCCCTTCCGACTGACCCCGGATCAGGAGCGCGTGGCCGCGGAGATAGCCGCAGACATGGAGCGGCCCCGTCCCATGGCCCGGCTCCTCCAGGGAGACGTGGGCTCGGGCAAGACCCTGGTCGCCTTCCTGGCGGTTCTGAAGGCCGTGGAATCGGGGGGCCAGGCCGCTCTCATGGCTCCCACGGAGCTCCTGGCCCGCCAGCACGCCCAGACCGCGGCCCGGCTGTTGGAACCCCTGGGGGTGCGCCTGGCCTTCCTGACGGGCAACCTGAAGGACGCATCCCGCCGCCCCCTCCTGGCCGCCCTCGCCGCCGGGGAGGTGGATCTCGTCTTGGGGACCCACGCCCTCTTCTCGGAGGACGTGGAGTACCGCCGCCTGGCCCTGGCCGTCGTCGACGAACAGCACCGCTTCGGGGTCCTCCAGCGCCTGGCCCTGGCCCGCAAGGGAGGAGTGCCGGACCTCCTCATGATGAGCGCCACCCCGATTCCCCGGACCCTGGCCCTCACGGTGTACGGGGACCTGGAGGTTTCGACCATCCGCGCGATGCCCCCGGGCCGCAAGCCCGTGATCACCCACCTTGCCCGGCAGGGAAACGAGTCGAAGGTCTACGAGTTCGTGCGGAAGGAGCTGGCTCAAGGCCGGCAGGCCTACTTCGTCTATCCCCTGATCACGGAGAGCGAGGCCTCGGAACTAAAGAACGCCCAGGACATGGCCCGAAATCTGGCCGAGAAGGTGTATCCCGGAATCCCCGGCGGCCTCATCCACTCCCGGCTTCCGGACGAGGAGAAGCGCTCGGTGATGGAGGCCTTCACCCGAGGGGAGCTGAGGTACCTGGTCGCCACCAGCGTGGTCGAGGTGGGTGTGGACGTCGCGGCCGCCACCTGCATGGTCATCGAACACGCGGAACGCTTCGGCCTGGCGG
Source organism: Treponema sp. (assembly GCA_012517645.1). Classification (GTDB taxonomy): domain Bacteria; phylum Spirochaetota; class Spirochaetia; order Treponematales; family UBA12059; genus JAAYUR01. The sequence continues at coordinate 9,318 of JAAYUR010000437.1, read as the reverse complement.
CCCTTCACCAGCTTCGGGGCCGGGTGGGCCGGAGCGATGCCCAGTCCTACTGCTTCCTGGTGTATTCCGGCAACCTCACGGAGGACGGCAAGCGCCGCCTCAAGGCCATGATGGAGACCACCGACGGATTCCTCCTTGCCGAGGAGGACCTGCGCATCCGGGGGCCCGGCGAGATCGCGGGGATCGCCCAGTCCGGCTCCCTGCGGCTGGCCTTCGCGGACCCGGTCCGGGACGCGGATCTTCTGGAGGCGGCCCGGGAGGACGCCGCCCGGATCGTGGAACGGGACCCGGGGCTGCTGGAGCCCGAGCATCGGGTGATCCGGGAGGTGCTGGAGCGAGCCAACCCCTTCCCCGCGGAGAGCTCCGGAGCCTAGGCTGCCGGCTCCGACGGGGGGACGGAAGACAGCCCGGCCCCGGCGGCCCGGCCTACCCTTGGCGGAGGTACACCAAGCCGGAAAACCCGTCCCGCTTGCGCTCGAAGCTCCGGATCCACCCGGACGGCTTGCGGCGGTCGAACCGGACCGCCTCGGTGGGACGGCTTGCCGCCACCAGGATCGTCCCGGGTCGGGCCGAGCGGGAGGCCCGGTCCCAGAGGGGGCCGATCCAATCGAACTCCGGGATCGGCTCCGGGAATTCCAGGATCAGGTCGAAGGTCTCTTCCGCGTCCTTGTCGTCGGACAGGCCGTCCGACACCGACACCCGGGGGGAAAGGCCCGCCGCGGCCAGGTTGCGCAGGGTCGCAGTCGTCTGGAGGCAATCCCGGGAGACGAGGCGCATACGCTCGATCCCGAAGCGACCGCAGGCGTAGAGAGCCCCGTGCCCCGGTCCTGGATTCCCGATCGAGGCGCTCCGGATGTCGGCGCCCCCGGCGGCGCGGTCGCAGAGCCCCGCGGCCAGGGCAACCGCGTGGGAGGGGGTGTCGAAGTCCGGGAGTCCCCAGTACCCTGAAAGGGCGTACCGGACACCCGCCAGCTCGAAGTCCGAACGGCGACGCTCGTACACAGCCAGCTCGTCGGCGGCGGGCGGTATCTCCCGTCCCCGGCCGCCGGCGATCGCCGTGTGGACGGGGCCCGTTTCCTCCGCCAGGATCTCCGCCCCAGAGACCGCCAGGGCGGCCCGGACCTCCGGGGCGATGGGGTTCACCACCACCAAAGCGAAGCGGCCGCCCTCGGTCAAGGCTCCCGGCAGGCGGAGAAGGAAGTCGCGAATGACGGGAAGGCCTGCCTTTGCAGGGATGTTGGAGACGATCAGGTCGAAACGGCGCCCGGAAAGTCCCGTCAGGGTCAGCCCGGTCTCCCAGGAGGCCGGCTCAAGTCCGTTCGCCCGGGCGTTCCGCGCGGAAAAGGCGGCGGCCAGGGCGTCCCGGTCGCGGAAATGGACTTCCAATCCCGGCGACGCCGAGCCCAGGGCGATCCCCAGGGTGCCGACACCGCTGCCCAGGTCCAAAAGGGACCGGGCGCCCTCCGCCAGGGCCGAGCCCGCGAGGACCTTGAGCAGGAGCCGGGTGCCCCGGTCCACGTCGAAGGAGCTGAACAGCCCGTGGGAGAGATCCAGACGGATTTCCCGCCCGGAGTAGCGGAGGGAGACGGATTTATGGACGTAGGGGTCGATGGGAGGTATCCGGGCGGGGGAATTGGGATATACGGTGGACGGTGGACGGTGGACGGAAGGGGCTGCGGTGTACTGTCCGAGACCACGCTTAGGCGTGGGACCTGGTCGTGTACCTGTACTCACTCCCGTTCACCGCGTACGGTTCACCGTACACCTAGCCGTTCACCCGCTCCTGGTACTCATTGGTTTCCGTATTGACCAGGATCTTCTCGCCCTGCTTGATGAACAGGGGTACCCGGACCACGAGGCCCGTCTCGCAGACCACGGGTTTGGTGGCCCCGGAAACGGTGTCGCCCCGCACGTAGTTCTCGCTCTCCGTGACGGTGAAGACCATCTTGTAGGGGATCTTGATATCGATCGCCTCTCCCTCGTAGAAGAGGATGGAATAGGTCTCCCCCTCCTTGAGGTAGTACTTCTTTTCCTCGTGGCCCGGGAAGGGGATGAAGTACTGCTCGAAGGTATCGTTGTTCATGAACACGAAGTGCTCCGCGTCCGAGTACTGGTATTGGCAGTCGATCAGGTCGACCTGGGCGTCCTCGACCTCGTCCTGGGTCTTTATGGTCTGGGTGACCACGTTGCCGTTCCGCAGGTTCTTGGCCTTTACCCGCGCGAACGCCGCGCCCTTGCCGGGGTTGACGAACTCCCGGTCCACTACGATATGGGGATGGCTGTTGATGAGCAGGATGCTGCCCTTGGCTATGTCTCCGCCTCGGATCATGGTCTACCTCTCGGATTGCGGCTCCGGGCCTGGAGAAATTAGGGCGGGGCCGGGTTCGCTTGGGATGGATTCCCCCGCGGTTCCGGGGTTTTGCCGGCTCCTGCGGGGACAGGGAACTATGTCAAATTCCCGTGATTTTGTAAAGCCGGCTCCGGCTCAGAGCGGCGCGGCCACCACCCGGTTCCGGCCGGCCTGCTTGGCCGCGTAGAGAGCCTTGTCCGCGGCCCGGATCAGCTCGAAGGTCCCCAGGGTCGAGGCCGGGGCGCAGGCGTATCCCAGACTCATCGTCACCCGGATATCCGTCCCCTCATGGACATAGGCGGTTTCCTCGACCGCCTTACGGATCCGCTCGCAGTAGGCGGCGGCGTCTTCGGGGGTCTGGGCGTCCAGGATCACCGAGAACTCCTCTCCCCCGTAGCGCCCGACGATATCTCCCTCCCGGCCGGACCGCAGGAGCAGGTGGGCGGTCTCCCGGAGCACCGTGTCTCCGGCTTGGTGGCCGAACGTATCGTTGACGGATTTAAAATGGTCGATGTCCATCATGACGAAGCAGAGGGGGCGCTTGTCCCGCTTGTGCCGCCGCATCTCGAATTCCAGGAATTCCTCGATCTTCGCGTGGTTGTACAGCCCCGTTAGGCTGTCCCGGGCCGCGCTCTCCTTGAGCCACCCTTCCCGTTCCCGTATCGATTTGGCCATCCGGTTGAAGGCCTCCACAAGGCTGTCCAGTTCCGTGTTCGTCCTGGGAACCCGGACTTGCGGATACTCCTGCCCCTCCGGGGTATCCGCCGCCGCGGCCAGGGCACGGATGGGACGGACGAGCCGGGCGCTCAAGGCGTAGGCGAGGAGGAGCTGGATCACCACTAATCCGGCCGCGAACTCCGCGAAGAATTCCAGGAGACGGGTGATGGGAAGCAGAGCCCGGTCGCTTTGGAGCTCCACCACCAGCCCCAGGTTCAGGCGCTCAACCCAGCCGTAGGCCCCCACGACGGTCTGTCCGGATCGTCCCTCGTACTTTCCGGCCCCCGTCCGCCGCGCTGCGGCTTGGCGGGCCGCGAAAGTGTCCAACGCAGGGACTTCCTCCGCGGCGTCCGGAGCCGGCTGGCTCGCCTCGGCCGCGGAATCCGCCACGAGGTTCCGGTCCACGTCGGTCATGTAGATCGTACCCAGGCTTCCCAAGCCCATGTGTTCCACGATTTGGATCAGGTCGGAGAGGAGCACCGTACCCGCCAGCACCGCCCGGATCTCCCCCCGGTACCGCAGGGGGCGGCTGACCGCGAAGGCGTACCGTCCTGTCAGACGGTTGCGGAAGGCTTCGGACACGAAGGAACGGCCGTCGCGGGCGGCCCGGAAATAGTCCCGGTCCGCCAGGCCGATGCTCCGAGTCGAGGGTCCCGAACGCCCGAAGAGGACACGCCCCTCCGTATCCAGAAGGATCAGGTCGGAAAAGGCGCTCTTGGTCTCCAGCAGGGTCCGGAAGCGCGCGTGAGCCTCCGGGGCCAAGGGCGTCCCCGCACGCTCCGCGTCGGACTCCAGGATCGAGGCGAGCCAGGCGATGTCGCTCTCCCGCTCGGCCAGCCAATCCTGGATCGAGAGAAGGACCGCGTCCCGGTAGAAACCCGCGATCTCCATCTCCCGGGTCTCGATGGAGGACTGGGTGCGGAAATAGATGCCCGCCACCATGAAGGCGAAGAAAAATATCGTCAACAGGGCCAACACGAGGAACTGCTGACGGAACAGGCGGCTCTGGAGCATCGATTTCATGGCCTGCGAACCTTGGACACGTTGTCCGCCAGGATGCCCTCGAAGGGGAAGGGCAGAAGACGGTTCAGGTCGTTTCCGCCGATCAGGGCCAGGACCATGCGGTCGAATCCCATGGCGACCCCGGAACAACGGGGAAAGTCCGCAAAGATCTCGGGGTACTTCGGATCCACCCGGTGGGGAACCCGGGAAGCCTCCTTCCGCTCCGACTCCCTGCGGAAGGAGGCCCGGACGGCCTCGGGATCGGAGGCCTCGGTATAGCAGTTGCAGAGTTCCATGCCCCCCGCGTAGAGCTCCCAGCGGTCCTTCCAGGGGGTTCCGGGGATGTCTTCCGCCAGGCATTCGATTTGGGCGGGATATCGCTCCAGGACCAGGGGAGAATCCGAGGGCAGGGAGGGTTCCACCAGGCTCAGGAACACCTGGTTGAATGCGTCCTCCCAGGAGGCGTCCACGGAAATCAGCAGCCCCTTGGACCGTCCCGCCTCCACAAGGGCTTCCCGGTCCTGAAGGGCTTCCAGGTCCAGCCCGGCGAAATTCCGGAAAGCCTCGGCCATGGTCATCCGGCGGAAGGGGGGCCGCGCCCAGGCCGGGGTGTCGGGTCCCTCGCAGCGGCGGAAGAGCTCCTCCGTGAGCTCCCGGGAGTACCCGGAATCCGCACCCACGGTGTAGTACTCCAGCATCGTGAACTCCGGGTTGTGCAGGCGTCCGATGGATTCGGAATTCCGGAAACACTTGCAGACCTGGAATACGCTCCGCTTGAGTCGGGCGATCAGGGGCTTCATCCAGACTTCCGGGGACGGGACCAGCCAGAGGTCCAGGCGGCCCAGGAACGGGTTGTCGTACTCGGTCCGGAAGACCTCCAGGCAGGATTCGGGGATCAGGGCCGGCGCCAGGGCCGGGGTGTCCGTCTCCAGGTAGCCCCGTTCCAAGAAAAACTCCCGGGTTCGGGTCAGGATCCTGGAGCGTTCTTCAAGAAGTCGGATATCCATGGGATCCCGCTCGAATACGGCGGTTCTGCTACTGGGCGCCGGCTTCGGCGGTTTCCGCGGCCCGGAGCACGTCCATATCCTCGGAGTTGAAGATCCGGTCGATGTCCAAGAGGATCACGAAGCCTTCCTCCCGCTTTCCGACCCCCCGGATGAACTCCGTAGCCAGGCGGGTCCCGAACTTCGGGGCGGGCTCGATGTTTCCGGCCTCGAGTTCCACGACCTCGTGGACCGCGTCCGCCAGGGCTCCCACGACGACGGCTCCCTCGGGCCCTTCCACTTCCATCACGATGATGCTGGTGTCCTTCGTGACCGGAGTCTCGGGCATGCCGAACTTCAGGCGGAGATCTATGACCGGAACGCCCGTTCCGCGCAGGTTGATGATCCCCTTCATGTATTCCGCCGTCTTGGGCAGCTTTGTGATCTTCGTATATTCAAGGACTTCCCGGACCTTGGAGACTCCGATGGCGTATTGCTCGCCTTCCAGGGTAAAGGTCAAGTACTGGTTGGCCGTAGTTCCTTCCATGTCGGCGGTTCCTCCTATTCTACAGTGTACCCGCAGGTTCCTTCGGAGTCAAACTTGACTGTTCGAGCCAAGTTAGACGTCGATCGAACCGAGAAATCGGCGCGCCTGCTACCCCCTCTCCCACGAATCCCGGGCAAGACGGGCGTTCCTGCGGATCAAGCCGGGGCTCAGCCAGGACAGTCCCAGGGCCGTCCCTCGAAGCAGGTTTCGAATTTCCCCGTCTTCGGCCCCCAGGAGACGGTCCGGGTTCAATCCTCTGCCCAGCAGGCCTATGGAAGCCTCCCGCGGAACATCCGGCCGGAATCGGGGGCAGGCGGCCAGGCAGAGGTCGCACCCGTACAGGCTTCCGCGCCAGGAACCCGCGATTCGCTCGGGCACCGGCCCCTCCGAGCCGGCCCAGTGCTGGAGGCATCGCAAGCGGTAGATGCCGCCCTCTTCCCGGACGGCTCCGGTCGGGCAGGCCCGGACGCATTCCCGGCAGTCCCCGCATTCCGACCCCGGGACCTCGGGATCCGACGGCCGCGAACCCGGATCCCGGGCTCCTTCGGGGATGTCCGGCTCGAAGGGCAGGAGGAGAACGCCCAGGACGCAGCCCGGCCCGGCGAGCCTCTCCAGGACCAGGGTGTTCCTGCCCAGGGGCCCCAGGCCCGCGGCGACCGCCAGGGCCTTTTCCGGCAGGCGGGAGTTCACCGCGATCCGGAAAGCCCCCGGGGGTCCGGCGGACGCCAGGCCGGGGATACGGGAGACCGCGGCCAGGATGCCCGCCAGCTCCCGGTACCAGTGAGCCCGGGCGAACCAGCCCAGGGCGGCCAGGGGCTTCCCCTCGTCACCCCGGAAGTAATCCGTGTCCAGGGCCCCCGCGGGACGGCCGGTCGTGTCGTAGTGGAGGGCCGCTGCCAGGACGCCTCGGGCGGAAGCCAGCCCGTAGGACTCCGCGACCCCGGCGGGGACCCCTCGGAGGATTTCCGCCAGACGCTCGCCGGACGCGAATCCGAAGGATGGGACGCCACGGTCCGACAAAGCCCGGGACAGGAGGAGGGTGCGCTCGGGATCGGGGGATCCGGATGAGGTCAAGGCCGTCGGCGGGATGGAGTCAGCGGAGGGCCTGGGCGGCCTTCCGCGCCTTCTCGATCTTCTGCATCTTGCGGTAGTACTCGGTCTGCTTTTCCACCTCGGTCACGTCGGTAAGCTGGATCTTGTTGTCCGCCACCTTCACCTTGGTGTTCTCCAGGAGCTTGTGCATGACCATGTTTCCCTCTCCCAGGGGCAGGCCTACCATGTTGATGAGCTCCTTGGGACCGAAGTCGAAGGAATAGGAGGCTCCGGGCTTCAAGGGCACCCGGTTCTTTTCCAGCTGGATCAGGAGGGCGTCGTACATCCGTCCCAGGGGATCCGCGATCAGGGTGTTGGCCAGCTGCTTGTAGATGAACCAGATCCGCTCGGCCAGGAGGGTGGTCAGGCGGGTGACGATCTGGGGCTGGGTCTGGACCATCCGCTCGAAGTTGGCCTTGTTGACCGCCAAAAGGTAGGCGTCCTCGAAGGCGATCGCGCTGGCGCTCCGGGGCTTGTTCTCCAGGATGGCCATCTCCCCGAAGATATCCCCGGTCTTGAGCACCGCCAGGAGGACCTCGTTGTTGTCCACGATCTTGGTGATCTTCACGGAGCCCTTCTGGATGATGTACAACTCGGAGCCCGTCATCCCCTCGGAGAAAATCATCGTATCCTTCGGGTAGAAGCGGTTGAACTCCTCGGCGGACCCGTCCAGGTAGACCGCCTTGGAGTAGGGGGCGATCTTGGCCATCCGTTCCCGGGCTACCGCGACATGGGGTCCGTTGGGACAGAACTTGAGGTATTGGTGGTAGGCGTAGAAGGCCTGGTTGTACTGGCTCTGCTTGGCGTAGTACTCCGCGACCCGGAAGAGGTGGGAGGGGTCCGCCTCGGCGGTGTTCTTGAGGGTCAACCGGGTCAGGGCCTCGTCCAGGTAGCGCATACGCTTTGAGAAGGCCATGATGATCTTCATGGCCACCGGGGTGTTCTTCTCGATCAGGGTTCCGTACTGCTCCCGGGCCACGGATATGAGGACGCAGTCGGTCACCGCCTGGGCGGTCTCGATGTGGCTGTGGTTGGACATGGTGGACACGACGCCGAAGAAGTCGCCGGGGCCGTAGATGTTGCCCCCCTCCTCCTCGACCACCTCCACGTCCTTGGATACCCGAACCTTGCCCTGGCGGATGATGTAGAAGCGGTCGGCGTTTTGCTTGCCTTCCACCACGATATATGAGTCTTTTTTAAAGCTTACGAATGTCAGCTGGAGAGGATTTTCCATCCCGCCTTCCGTATGACCGAGCTGTCTGGGCTCAAGTATAGATACCCCGGTTTGGCCTGTCAATCGCGCCCGCCCGCCTGAGCGCTCTTCACGAACCAACCACGGAGGTCACGGAGAGGAGGGAAGACCGGAACCATCGTACCAGGGTCTCTTTCTCCCTGCCCTCCGCGTACTCCGCGGTTAGGTCGGGAGAACGGTCAGGCCTCCGCGGGAACCGGGAAGCGCTTGGTCAGGCCCAGGACCTTCTCGGCCACGGCCTTGAGTGTCCTCTCGTCCCCCTTGGACTTCAGGACCTCCACGATGAACCCGGCGATCTGGCGCATTTCGGGCTCCTTCATGCCCCGGGTCGTCACCGCGGGGCTCCCCACCCGGATGCCCGAGGTGATGAAGGGGCTCTTCTGGTCGAAGGGGATGCCGTTCTTGTTGACCGTGATGTTCGCGGCGTCCAGCCAGGTCTCCGCCTCCTTGCCCGTGATGCCCAGGGGGGAGAGGTCCACCAGCATCAGGTGGTTGTCCGTGCCTCCGGACACGATACGGGCTCCGCCCTCCGCGAGGGAGGAGGCCAGGACCTTGGCGTTGGCCACCACCTGGCGGATGTAATCCTTGAAGGACGGCTCCAGGGCCTCCTTAAGGGCCACCGCCTTGCCCGCGATGACGTGCATGAGGGGGCCGCCCTGGATGCCCGGCATGACCATGCCGTCCAGGACCTCGGACCATAGCTTGGGCCGCCCGCTCTTGGGGGCCACGGCACCGATGGTGTTCTCCCGGTCCTTGCCGATCAGGATCATCCCGCCCCGGGGACCTCTCAGGGTCTTGTGGGTGGTGGTTGTGGTGAAATCCGCAAGGGCCACCGGGGACGGGTGGTAGCCCGCGGCTACGAGCCCGGCGATATGGGCCATGTCCACCATAAGGAAGGCCCCGACTTCGTCCGCGATGGCCCGGAATTTTTGGAAGTCCAGGACCCGGGAGTACGCGGAGGCGCCGGCGATGATGAGCTTGGGCTTGGATTCCCGGGCTATGCGGGCCAGCTCGTCGTAGTCGATGGTCTCGGTGTCCGGATTCACCCCGTACCGGACCACCGTATACTGGCGGCCCGAGAAGGAGACGGGGGCGCCGTGGGTGAGGTGCCCTCCGTGGGCCAGGTCCATGCCCAGGATGACGTCCCCGTGGTTCAGGGCGGCGTACAGCACTCCCATGTTGGCCTGGCTTCCCGAATGGGGTTGGACGTTGGCGTGGTCCGCCCCGAAGAGGGCCTTGGCCCGGTCCCGGGCAAGGTTTTCGGCCATGTCCACGAACTCGCAGCCTCCGTAGTAGCGCTTCCCGGGATACCCCTCGGCGTACTTGTTTGTCAGCACGGAGCCTACGGCCTCCATCACGGCGGGGCTCGTGTAGT
>JAAYUR010000379.1 GCA_012517645.1 Treponema sp. | reverse complement strand
TCTCCGTCCACCCCCGGGGGGACGCCCCCCAGGGCATCTTCTGCGCCAACGGACAGTGCTCCCAATGCACGGTCCTGATCGACGGGGTGGCCCGGAAGGCCTGCATCACCCCACTGGCGCCGGGCATGGACGTGCGGACCCTCCACGGGTTCCCGCAGCTCCCGGCCCGGGACGCCCCGCTGGCGGCCGTCTCCGGGGAAACCCTCTCCGCGGACGTCCTCGTGATCGGGGGAGGACCCTCGGGGCTCGCCGCCGCGGCGGAGCTGGCCCGCCTGGGCCTGTCCGTCATCCTGGCGGACGACAAGGCATCCCTGGGCGGGAAGCTGGTCCTGCAGACCCACAAGTTCTTCGGCTCCGAGGAGGACTGCTACGCGGGCACCCGGGGGATCGAGATCGCCCGGCGCCTGGAGGCGGACATCCGATCCCTCCCGGGGGTGACGGTCCTGGAGAACTCTCCCGTGGCGGGCCTCTACAAGGACCGCAAGGCGGGGATCTGGCGGAACTACCATTCCTACGTCCTCGTGGACTTCAAGGCCTTGGTCGTGGCGGCGGGAGCCCGGGAGAAGAGCGTCCTCTTCCCGGGCAACGACCTGCCCGGCGTGTACGGCGCCGGGGCCTTCCAGACCCTGGTGAACCGGGACCTGGTGCGGGCGGCCCGGCGGGTACTCATCATCGGGTCCGGGAACGTGGGCCTCATCGGGGCCTACCACGCCCTCCAGGCGGGGATCGAGGTGGCCGGGATCGTGGAGATATTGCCCAAGGTGAACGGCTACAAGGTCCACGCGGACAAGATCATCCGCATGGGCGTGCCGGTATACCTGAACACCACGGTGGTGTCCGTGGAGGGGGACGGCAGGGTCGAGCGGGCCACGGTGGCCGAGGTCGACAAGGACTGGCGGCCGATCCTGTCCACCGCCCGGACCTACGAGGTGGACACGGTCCTGGTAGCCGCGGGACTCTCGCCCTGCGACGAGTTCTACCGCCAGGCTGTGAGCTTCGGATTCCTTGCGGTCACCGCCGGGGACGCGGAGGAGATCGCGGAGGCCTCCAGCGCCATGTTCGGGGGCCGGATCGCCGCCCTGAGCCTGGCCAAGCTCCTGGGGAAAAAGGTGGACATCGACGAGTCCTGGCTGGCCAAGCGGGAGGTCCTGAAGTCCCGGCCCGGGGACAACATCTGCCGGGACGAGGAGGTGCCGTCGGAGTCCTGGAAGCCCGTCTTCTTCTGCACCGAGGAGATCCCCTGCAACCCCTGCACCACCGTGTGCCCGACCCATTCGATTCGGCTCAAGGAGCGCAAGGGAACCATCATGGACCTCCCCTACTTCGAGGGATCCTCCTGCAAGGGCTGCACGGTCTGCGTAGCCGCCTGTCCGGGCCTGGCCATGTCCCTCATGCGCCGCCTGGACGAGGACTGGGCCGAGGTGGTCCTGCCCTTCGAGTTCAATGCGGATTTCGAGCCCGGAACCCGCCTGCCCGTCCTGGACCAGGAGGGAACCTTCCTGGAGGACGCGGAGCTCCTGAAGAAGGTCTTCAACCGGAAATACCGCACCTGGATCCTGACCCTGAAGGTCAGCCGCGCCAACGCCCCCAAAGCCATCGGGATCCGGGTCCAGGCCGAGGCGGCCACCCGGCCCCTGCCGGCGCCGCGTTTCGAACACCTGCCGGACGAGGCCGTGGTCTGCCGCTGCGAACGGATCACCGTGGGCGAGATCGTCCGATTCATCCGGGAGAACGCCGTAACCGACGTGAACCAGCTCAAGACCCTGCGGGTGGGCATGGGGGCCTGCGGGTCCAAGACTTGCTCGGTCCTCCTGCCCCAGGTCTTCCGGAAGGCCGGGATCGATCCAGCCCGGACCACCCCGGGCACACTGCGGCCCCTGGCCCTGGAGATCCCCATGAAGGACCTGATCAACGAAGCCGCCGGGAGGCCCCTGTGAAAACCTACGACGTCGCGATCCTGGGCGCCGGAAGCATCGGCGTGCCCCTGGCCTACTACTGCGCGAGGAAGGGCCTTTCGGTCCTGGTCCTGGACAAAGAAGCATCCTGGGGGCGGGGACAGAACCGGGCCGCCATCGGGGGCATCCGGGCCACCCATTCGGACCCCGCCAAGATCAAGATCGGCCTTTTGTCCCTGGACATCGCCCGAACTATGAAGGAAGAGCACGGCCTCAACATCGAGTGGCACCAGGGCGGCTACATGTTCGTGGCCTACGACGAGGAGCGGGAGAAGTCCTTCCGGGACCTCCTGGTCGTCCAGATGGCCGCGGGCCTGGACATCGACTGGATCTCCCCGGACCGGGTCCTGGAGCTTTCGCCGGGCCTCAATCCCGAGGGCCTCCGGGGCGGAACCTACAGCCCTGGGGACGGCTTCGCCTCCCCCCTCATGACCTCCACGGCCTTCCACAAGCTGGCCCTGGACGCGGGGGCGGAGTTCCGCTTCAGCGAGACCGTCACGGGCTTCCGGATCGAGGGCCGCCGGATCCGGACCGTCCGGACCGACGCCGGGGAATACTCCGCGGGGACCTTCGTGAACGCCGCCGGGGCCGAAGCCGCGGGCATCGGGAACCTGGCGGGGCTCGAGCTTCCCGTGCACCCGGACCTCCACGAGGGGGGCGTCACGGAGCCTGTGCTACGCTTCATGGAGCCCATGGTCGTGGACATGCGGGGGGACGACCGGTCGGGGAACTACTACTTCTACCAGGCGGGCACCGGCCAGGTGATCTTCTGCATCACCCCCAAGCCCCAGATCTGGGGGACCGACACGGACAACACCTCGGGCTTCCTGCCCCACTGTGTCAGCCGGATGCTCGCCCTCTACCCCCGCCTGCGGAACCTCAAGGTCCGCCGGACCTGGCGGGGCTGCTACCCCATGACCCCGGACGGCCTTCCCGTCGTGGGCTATCCCCGGGAGCCGGAGAACCTCCTCCTGGCGGTGGGGATGTGCGGCCAGGGCTTCATGCTGGGCCCGGGGCTCGGGAAGATCCTGGCGGACACCCTCACCGGGGACGGGGCGCAATACGGCCAGATCTTCGAGGAGCTCTCCCTGTACCGGAAGTTCGAGGGCATGGAACTGCTGAAGTAGCTAGCAGCCGCGCGGCGCAGCGTACGCCGTATGAAACGAAGGCGCCCGGGGAACCCGGGCGCCTCTTTTCGTTTTATGATGGTTTCGTGTTTATATATAATAGTTTTAGATCGTTCTTTCTGGTTTCTTCACCCGGCCGGCCGACGGAGCCCTTCGGCTGCGCATCGCCCGACAGGATCAGGCTACCACCGCCCCGGAGGGTTCGCAAGTTGAAATGTTGATTCGACTTGTAGACATTTGTCTACAAGCCCGATTTGGACCGGTTTTCAGGCCGCAACCCGCGTCTACAAGTTGTAGACGCGGCCAAAAATCTCCATTGACGGCGCAATTCGGCATGCTATAATTCCTCCCATGACGTTCAGCGATGAAACCTGGACTCGTCTGACCGGCCTTGTCGCCGAAGCCTTCCGGATGGACGGCTCCGAGCACGCCCGCCTGGCTGGTTCCCGGGCCGCGCGGATCACCGGGGCCCTGCCCTACCTGGCGGGCTGCCGGAACCCCGAGCGGACGGCCCTGGCCCACCTGGCCGCCTTCGTCCTGGCCTGCCGAGGAGGATCCCGGAAGGTCTTCGACCACGGACCGTCCGACGACGCGGAGATTCTGGCACGCCTGGAGCCCATCGCCCGCTTCCCCGGCGGGGACCCCGCGGTGATCCGCAAGGGCATGGCCCTCCTGGGCCTCCTCCTCCTGGGGGGCTACGAGCGGGACCGGGCGAAGGACGCCGCGAGCGGGGAGTACAATCCCCTGAACTCCGGCGCGTGGAAGGCCGAGGAGGTCCGGGCGCGGCTTCAGGCCGAGGCGGCCTCCGCCAAGGTGCCGGAGCTGGACGCGATTTTGACCGCCGACGAGGCGGTCCGCGGATTCTGGGAGGGTTGACGCATTGGATCACAGCAATCCCCTGAGACGCATCGGCCGGTTCACCGCAGGGGTGTTCCTGGCTGGCGCCGTCCTATGGATTCCCATCTATCTCCTGCGTGGAATGGGATTCACCAAGTCCTTCTTCCATCCCTACGTCCTGATACAACTCGCCGCCGCCACGGTCTTCTACGTGAGCACGCTCTCCAAGTCGCTGAACTACCTCCAGCCCCTGGTCTTCCTCACGATCGCGCCCATCAACTTCCTGGACTCCCACGAGTCCTTCTACGGCCTGGGGTTCTTCGTGATGGCGATCCTGCTCCTCTTCAAGATCGGATTCTTCGATCGGGGTCGGATTCCCAAGATTCTCGGTCTCCTGCTCTATTTGTACGGATGGGAACTGTTCGCCGCCCTGCGTGCCGGGCGAAACCGGGAATACTCCCTGACACCGGTATTCTTCGTAACAGTCTTCCTGGTCTACCTCTACATCCTGTACAAGGACCAGATCATCGTCTACCTGAAGCAGCCCAAGCCCCTCCTGGACCTCAAGGCCAAGGGCATCTCCGATTCCGAGGCCTCCTACATCCTGGCCCTGGCCCGGGGACTCAACGTCAAGGAGATCGCCGGGAAGTTCGAGGTGTCCGAGTCCACGGTCCGGAACACCCTGGCCCGGGCCTACAAGAAACTCGGCGTCCAGGACAAGGCCGAGCTGTCCACCTTCCTGGCGGACTACACCCTGCCCGAGGGCTGACCGGCCCCGCGCCGGGCCCGCGAACGGAGGCACCCGTGTCGTTCTTCGAACCCTTCCGGCTGGAGCGCTTCTTCGCCCGCTGGGAATTTTCCGCCCCGCATCTCCTTTGCTGCTCCGACTGCGAGAGCGTCTCCGTGGCCGACCTAGAGGCGTTGGACCCGGGCCTCCGAGACCGGCTGTCCTCGATGCGCCTGGGCTACACCGAGACCCGGGGCGCCCCCTCCCTCCGCGAGGCGATCGCCGGGGAGTACCCCGGGGCCTTGCCGGAGGAGATCCTCGTCCACGCGGGGGCGGAGGAGGCCATCCTGAACCTCTGCCTGGCCCTCCTTTCCAAGGGGGACCGGGTCGTGGTGAATACACCCTGCTACCAGTCCCTGGCGGAGATCCCCCGGGCCCTGGGCTGCGAGGTCCTGCCCTGGGAGTGGCGCCCGGCCGGGGGCCGCTGGGCCCTGGACCCCGACGACCTGGACCGGATCCTCCGCTCGGGCCCCGATCCCAGGCTCATCGTCCTCAACGCCCCCCACAACCCCACCGGGGGGCTGCCGACCAAGGAGGAGTTCGACGCGATCGTCGCGGCCGCCCGGCGGGTCGGGGCCGTGGTGCTCATGGACGAGGTCTACCGCCGCCTGGAGCACGACCCCGCCCGGCGCCTGCCGTCCATCCGGGACGCCTACGAGAACGGGGTGGCCCTGGACGTCCTTTCCAAGCACGCGGGCCTGGCGGGCCTGCGGATCGGGTGGCTGGCCACCCGCCGGGCGGACATCCTGGACGCGGTGGCCGTGGTCAAGGACTACAACTCCATCTGCTCCTCCGGCCCCAGCGAGGTGATCGCCGAGTCCGCGGTCCGCAACCTTTCGGCCCTGGTGGACCGGAACCGCCGCATCGTGGCGGACAACCTCGCCCTCCTGCGGAGATTCTTCGCCGCCCGGCCGGACTTCGCCGAGTGGACCGACCCGGAGGGCTCCTCCGTGGCCTTCCCGCGCCTGTCCTTCCCGGGGGACGCGGAAGCCGTGGCCGAGCGGCTGGTGCGGGAGACGGGGGTCCTCATCCTGCCGGGAACCTGCTACGGCTACGACAAGCGGTACTTCCGGCTGGGGTACGGCCGGGCGTCGATGCCGGCGTCCCTCGCCCGGCTGGAGGACTGGCTGGACAAAGGCGGCCCGGCCGCCTCGACCATACGGTGAACGGTGGATCGTGAACCGTGAACAGAAACCGAGCTCAGCCTGAGCGGAGACGTCTTCGCCCCGAACCTACCGTCCACCGTCCGCGGTTGACTCTTCACCGTACATAGAGCTTTCTCCGGCCCTCCCGGCCCTCCTCCCGGAGGAGCCCCGCCCGGGCCAGGGAGTACAGGACTTTCCGGGCCCGGACCGGGGAGATCTTCAGGGCGCGGCCCAGGGTCTCGGAGCTCCAGGGCTCCGGCAGGTCCCGGGGGATCAGGGCCAGCCAGTCCTCCGGGGTATCCCAGGAGGCGGCGCCGACCACTCCCTCGAGGAATCGGTCCTCGGTCCGGTCCCCGCGCCGTCGCCAGGATCCCGTCCCGTCCCGCACCAGGACTTCCGAGGCCCGCACCAGGAGGACCTCCACGGCCACGCCGGACAGGGAGATCAGGTCCGGAGCCTTCACGAGTTCGTCGAAGACGCTCCAGAGGTCCCCGCGCTTGGGGCTTCGCCGGATGGACACGATGTCGCCCGACTCGGGGTCCCGTCTTCGGATCAGGAGGGTCTCCGGTACGGGATGCACCACCCGGACGGGGATTCCCGCCCCGGCCAGGGCCCGGACCTTGGGCAGGAGGGCGTAGAGGTGCCGGGTCTGGACCTCCACGACGGTCCCGTCCGACCGTAGGAGGTCCACCACCCGGCCGCCGACGTCCGCCTCGATCCGGTCCCCCGGTCCGGCCAGGAGACGCTTCACCTGGTCGTGAAGGGACCGCTCCGAATAGAGGTTGATGCCCGCTCGCTCCGCCGCCAGGAGGGCCCCGGGAGCATTAGGGCTCAGGACCATTCCCCCTCCGCCGCCACCTCGTCGACCAGGTACACGGGCGGCGCCTCCGGCACATCCCGCCAGGCCTCGTCGTTGGTCAGGATCGCCTCCGCCCCGTGGACCAGGGCCGTTGCAAGATGCACGGCGTCCGCGAAGGATACCCCGAAGCGGGAGGACCCCGGATCCCCCGGGCGCAGGCCGGGAAGGCTCCTCGTCCGGGCATCGAAGGTGCCCGCTCCGAGTATGCGGGCGGCCCGCTCGGCCACCTCCACGTCCACGGGCACCAGGACCAGGAGGGAAGAATCCGCTAGGAAACGGCGATACCGAAGGGCGAGGTCCCGATCCCCCCGGGCCAGGGGCCGCTCCAGAAGCTCGGTCATCACGAGGACCGAGGCGAAAAGCCGTCCCCCCGCGGAACGCACCCGGTCCAGGAACGCGGACACCGCGGGGCCTCGCCGGGGGACGTCCTCCACCAGATACACCAGGGCGGAAGAATCAACGAGCACCCGGGCGCCCGGGCTCAGGCTGATATCCATACCTTCCAGCATAGCCGCCTTACGGGGGCTTGTCGATATCGCGGGCCGGGCGGCCCGAGGATTGCGTACACGCCCTTCGGGCGAATACCTTCCCAAGCTTCGTACCACCAGGTCCGGCTTGCGGATGACGGCCCGCCGCGCTATCCTACCTGGCAGGGCGTCCCAGCCCTCCAAAAGGAGCTTCCATGAAGAGTCTCATGCCCCTCGTCCTCCTCGTGATCATCGCGGCCCTCCTCTTTGTCACGAACCCCACCAAGCAGGACTTCTCGGCCTGGTACGGCAAACAAGCCGCCGCCTCCGCCCCCTCGGGAACCCTGGGCAAGGCCTTGGGCGGCATCGGCAAGGGAATGGCCGCCGTCGCGGCCTCCGCCTTCCAACGACAGAGCTACGGAGTGTTCAGCGTCTTCAGCCTGCCCAAGGGCGGAACCGCGTATGTCGGGTTGGGAAAGGTCCTATTCCTTAAAGTACGCTGAATCATCCTCTCGGATCCACACACGAACCTCACATAATTCTATTGCGCGCTGAACAAAGGGGGCGTACACTGGTAGATGCGTTCCCGCCTCTGATGGCGGGTATACTAAACAGGAGGCTCTAGCATGAAACGGTTTTCCCTGCTGATGCTCGCATTGCTTCTCTGCGCGTCCACGATTTTCGCGCAGATCCAGATCGACTGGTGGCACGCCATGACCGGCAAGAACGGTCAGATGGTGGAAGAGCTGGCCAAGCGCTTCAACGAAAGCCAGACCGCCTACAAGGTGGTTCCGGTGTATAAGGGCTCGTATAGCGACACGATGAACGCGGGCATCGCGGCCTTCCGGGCCAAGCAAGCCCCCCACATCATCCAGGTCTACGAGGTCGGGACCGCCACCATGATGAACGCCGGGGGGGCCATCTACCCGGTCTACAAGCTCATGAAGGACGCGGGGGAGAAGTTCGACCCCAAGGTCTACATCCCCACCATCACCGGCTACTACTCCACCTCCAAGGGCGAGATGCTCTCCCTGCCCTTCAACTCCTCCACGGCGGTCATGTACTACAACAAGGACGCCTTCCGCAAGGCGGGCCTGGATCCCGAAAAGCCCCCCGTCACCTGGCCGGAGTTCTTCGAGACCGCCAAGAAGCTCAAGGCCTCGGGCATGGAAGGCGGCTTCTCCACCAACTGGATCTCCTGGATCCAGCTGGAGAACTTCTCCGCCTGGCATAACCAGTCCTTCGGGACCAAGAACAACGGCTTCGACGGCCTGGACACCCAGCTGGTCTTCAACACCCCCCTCACGGTCAAGCACTTCGAGACCATCTACGAGCTGTCCAAGGACAAGACCTTCATCTACGGCGGCCGGGAGAACAAGGCCAACCCCCTCTTCACCTCCGGGACCGTGGGCCTGCACTTCGAGTCCATCGGCGGGTACGGGAACTTCAAGAACACCTGCAAGTTCGATTTCGGCGTCGCGCGCCTGCCCTACTATCCGGACGTCAAGGACGCCCCCCAGAACACCATCATCGGCGGGGCCAGCCTCTGGGTCTTCAACGGCAAGAGCAAGGACGAATACAAGGGCGTGGCCAAGTTCTTCTCCTTCCTCTCCCAGCCCGAGATCCAGGCCTTCTGGCACCAGAACACGGGGTACCTGCCCATCACCGTGGCCGCCTACGAGCTGACCAAGAAGCAGGGCTTCTACGAAACCAACCCCGGCCCCGAGGTGGCGATCAAGCAGCTCCTGAACAAGGCCCCCACGGGCAACTCCCGGGGCATCCGCTTCGGGAACTTCAACATCATCCGGGAGATCGAGGACCAGACCTGGGAGGACATCCTGGCGGGCAAGATCTCCGTGAAGGACGGCCTGAACAAGATGGTCGCCGACGGCAACGCGGAGCTCCGCAAGTTCGAACGGCTCTACAAGAAATAGACCCCTTGCCAAGGGGTGCCCGGCGCGCCGCGCCGGGCGCCCGCACCGGGGCCGCGGCTCCCCGCGGCCCCCACCTTTCGCAACATCGGGATGCGTCATGGCTAAGCAATACGAGTTCCGGATCAAGGGCCTGCCCTATCTGCTGGTCCTTCCCCAGATGATCATCGTCTTCATCTTCTTCTTCTGGCCCGCCGCCCAGGCCATCTGGCAGTCCTTCTTCCTCCAGGACCCCTTCGGGGGGCAATACATCTTCGTGGGCCTGGAGAACTACAAGGCCCTCTTCACGGAGGAATCCTACGCCTACGCCCAATCCTTCTGGGTGTCCGTGCTCTTCGCCGTCAGCGTGACGGTCCTGGCCATGTCCGTCTCCCTCTTCATGGCGGTCCAGGCGAACAAGAAGATCCGGGCCGCCTCGTTCTACAAGACCATGATGATCTGGCCCTACGCCGTGGCCACCCTGATCGCCGGCGTCCTGTGGCTCTTCATGTTCAACCCCAACGTCGGGGTGGTGGCCTGGTTCATGAAGCACAAGCTGGGCTACGAGTGGCAGTACCTATTGAACACCGGACAGGCCCTGACCCTCCTCATCCTGGCCGCGAGTTGGCGGCAGATGTCCTATAACTTCGTATTCTTCCTGGCGGGCCTTCAGAGCGTTCCCGCCGACTTCATAGAGGCCGCGGCCATCGACGGGGCCGGGCCGACCCTCCGGTTCTGGAAAATCGTCTTCCCGATCCTCTCGCCCACAACCTTCTACTTGTTGGTGATGAACCTCGTGTACGGCTTCTTCGAGACCTTCCCCATCGTCCACCAGGTGACCGCGGGGGGCCCGGGCAAGTCGACGGCCATCCTGGTCTACAAGGTCTGGAGGGACGGGGTCGTGAACCTGGACCTGGGGGGCTCCTCCGCCCAGTCGGTGATCCTCATGCTCATGGTCATCGGCCTCACCGTCGTGCAGTTCCGCTTCATCGAGCGGCGCGTCAACTACTAGGGGGCAAAGCATGACCGAACATTCCCGCGCCCGCCGCCTCCTTCCTCACCTCTTCCTGATCCTGGCCGTGATCGTGATCCTCTTCCCCATCTGGCTCGTCTTCGTCGCCTCCACCCGCACCAACCAGGAGATCCTCTCGGCCCCCATGCCCGTCCTGCCGGGTCCCCACTTCCTGGAGAACTACCGCCGGGCCATCCTGGAGGGCACCACGAACATGGGCGCCTCGGCCCTGATGATGATGAAGAACTCCTTCATCATGGCCATGGGCATCGCGGTCGGCAAGATCGTCGTGTCCCTCCTGGCCGCCTACGCCATCGTCTTCTTCGACTTCAAGCTGAGGGCCTTTTGTTTCTGGAGCATCTTCATAACCCTCATGCTTCCGGTGGAAGTCCGCATCATGCCCACTTACAAGGTCATCTCGGACCTGGGCATGCTCAATACCTACGCAGGCCTCATCCTGCCCATGGTCGTGTCCGCCACGGCGGTGTTCCTGTTCCGGCAGTTCTTCCTATCGATACCCCGGGAGATCGCCGAGGCATCCCAGATCGACGGTGCCCACGCCATGCAGTTCTTCCGACGCATCCTGGTCCCCATGACCCGGACCCCCATCGCGGCCATGTTCGTGATCCAGTTCATCTACGGATGGAACCAGTACCTCTGGCCCCTGTTGATCACGACCAAGCAGGAATATTACACCCTCCTCATCGGCATCAACCGGATGCTCCAGGGGGCGGACGTCCTCATCGAGTGGCAGATCGTCATGGCCACCACCATGCTGGCCCTGATCCCGCCCGCCCTGGTCGTGGTGGTCATGCAAAAACAGTTCATCGCGGGGATGACGGACACAGAAAAGTAGGGGGAGCACCCGCGACGAAAAGCGGGAAGCGCCGAATATGGAACATCGGGGGTGTTGCGGAACCCAGGGTCTCACTAGGTCCTCGCCCCCGATTTTTATTCAACCTGCGGAACTCGACACCCGACGGCCGCCCGGACGCAACCGGGGGGCTGCGGAATCGTTCGACCCTGGGTTCCTCCACGCCCCCGCCCATCCGGACCCTTCGCTTCCCGCATTAAACCGCGGGTGCGCCCGACTCCAGCGCATGATAAATAGATCGACTGCGGTCGCGGTTGCAGGCTGCGCTGGAGTCGGGGCTGGCATACGCGGCTCCCCCTGAGGCCGAGCCTCCTCGACGCTTACGCGTCTGCGGGGTCTCGGCCTACCCCCTTGTAGGTTTTATCCTCAAGACTCGACGAAGCCGAAGGCTTCGTCGCCGTGAGGCCGCGACGCGCTCCTACTCTGCGGACATGTAGGGATAGCGCCAGTCGACGGGCGGATCGAAGTTCTCCTTGATCGTCCCGGCGCTGGTCCAGCGGATAAGGTTCAATATGGACCCGGCCTTGTCGTTGGTGCCCGAGGCCCGCATGCCGCCGAAGGGCTGGCTTCCGACGATCGCGCCGGTGGGCTTGTCGTTGACGTAGAGGTTTCCCGCGGCGTTCTTCAAGCCCTCGAGGCCGGCCAGGATGGCGCGCCGGTCCCGAGCGAAGATTGCACCGGTCAGGGCGTAGGGCGAGGTGCCGTCCACCAGGCGGTAGGCCGCCTCCATGTCCCGGTCGTCGTAGACATACGCGGAGAGGACCGGCCCGAAAAGCTCCTCCCTCAGGGTCTCGTAGTCCGGGGATTCGGCCAGGAGAAGGGTGGGTTCGATGAACCAGCCCTCCTCGGACCTCCCGTGCCCCCCCGCGAGGAGCTCGAGCTCGCAGCGCGCCTGGCCCCGGGAGCAGGCGCGATCCAGGTAGGGCATAATCTTCCGATAGGATGCCTCGTCGATGACCGCGCACATGAAGGCGCCAAAGTCCGTCGGTGGGCCGACGGGAATCGATCTCACTTCCTCGGCCAAGCGGTCCAGGAAGGCCCGCCCCAGGGAAGCGGGGACGTAGAGCCTCGATGCGGCGGAGCATTTCTGGCCCTGGTACTCGTAGGCGCCCCGGACGAGGGCCGCGACGGCGGCGTCCTGGTCCGCCGAGGGGTCGAGGAAGACGAAATCCTTGCCCCCCGTCTCCCCCACCACGCGGGGATAGGAGCGGTAGGAACCGATGTTCTCGGCCGCCTGCTTCCAAAGCCCGTTGAAGACCGCCGTGGAGCCCGTGAAGTGGAGGCCGGCGAAGGAAGGATGGGAAAGGACCACCGCCGAGACGGCGGCGCCGCTTCCGGGAAGGAAGTTGATCACCCCCGGCGGGAGCCCGGCCTCCTCGTAGATCCGAGCGAGGATCCAGTTCGAGAGGACGGAGGTGGAGGCGGGCTTCCAGACCACGACGTTGCCCATCATTGCGGGCGCGGTCGCGAGGTTGGCCGCGATCGAGGTGAAGTTGAAGGGCGAGACGGCGTAGACGAATCCTTCCAGGGGGCGGTAGCGGACGCGGTTCCATTCCGAATCCGAGCTGCGCGGCTGGATGGAGTAGAGCTCCTCCATGAAGCGGGGGTTGATCCGGAAAAAGTCCGCGGTCTCGCAGACCGCGTCGATCTCGGCCTGGTGGACCGTCTTGGACTGACCCAGCATCGTCGCCGCCAGAAGCCGGTACCGGTACTTGCCGGCGACCAGGGCCGCGGCGCGGCGGAACACGGCCGCCCGCTCCTCCCAGGGCATGGCTTCCCAGCCGGGCTTGGCCGCCAAGGCCGCGTCTATGGCGAGGGCCGTCTCCTCCTCCCCGGCCAGGTGGAACCGTCCGAGGGGGCGGCCGTGGTCGTGGGGCTGGGCAAGGGGGCCCGTGCGCCCCGTGCGCAGCTCCCGGCCGCCGATGATCAGGGGTATGTCGAAACTCTCGGAAAGCAGGGCCTCAAGCTCCGCCTTCAGCGCCGCCCGCTCGGGCGTGCCGGGGGCGTAGGAACGAACAGGCTCATTGCCCGCGGGCGGGGCGCTCAGGATGGCGTCGTTCATGGAGGTACCTCCATGGACAAATATACTCAAGGAAACGGCGGCCGCGGCCGCGTTCCGCCGCCCGGGCTTCGATATCTTCACCCTGCGGGATTCCAGGGCCGGGCGTCTCAAGAAGCGGATCCCGAGGCGGTCTATGTCCGCACAGGATTCGCAATCCGACAACAACGTCGAACCGCATTCTGAGATCGCCCGGATCTTCCATGTTGCCCTCCGTATGAAAAGAGCGTATAATGAGCCGGTCAAAACAATATATAAACGAGGCGACAAATGAGCGCTTTGGAACGAATCTGCTACATCGACTCAACCATTCGGGAATCCGGCGGAGTCCGGCTGAGCGTCGCGGCCGATCGGTTCGAGACCAGCGACCGCCAGGTTGAACGGGACATGGAATACATGCGCGACCGTCTCAACATACCCTTGAAGTACGTCCGAGAGCGCGGCCGCTACGAGTACACGGAACGGTACACCGCGCTCACGAACATCGATCAAGAAGCCCTACTCTTCTACGTATTCGCCCGGGCCGCGGCGGGGCCCCTGGCCTACGTCCCCGTCACCGAAAGGGCGGGTCTACAGTCCCTTCGGAACTACATACCCAAAGCGCTCCGCCCCCTGGCCGAGCGGATCCGCTATGAGCTTCCGGACTTCGAGCCTCCGGAAGAGGAGACCGTGGAGAAGTACCTTTCCGGCTCCTACGGCGTCTTCAAGGGACCCGACGCGCAGAGCGTGGTCATCCAATTT
>JAAYUR010000496.1 GCA_012517645.1 Treponema sp. | reverse complement strand
TTACGTACGGAAGGGCGCTGGTGATGAGTCTTCTTTTCATGGCGGTTCACTATGTCGTCCCGCCCGGCGCGCTGTCAAGCTTCCGCCGGTCGGTGCTTCATCCCCAAATAGAACTGTCCCCCCGCCGGCCGGGAACGGTCCGTTCCCCAGGAAGGATGGTCCTCAGAAGATCACCCGGGCGCCCAGGGTCAATTCAAACCCGAGAGTCCAGTACCTGTCTCCCCCCAGCAGGCTAAGGTTCTGGAAAGTCCCCAGCCGGGCCCAGAGACCGGCCTTCTGGGACGCCACATACTTGGTCTCGTAGGACTGGGAGAGTTCGATGTCGAACCGATCCTGATAGGCGTAGGGCCGTTTGACCAGGATCGAGGCGGCCCATACCTCCGAAAGCCGGCCGCGGGCGTTTTGTAAGGATTCCCAGAATCCCGAGACCAGGGTCGGTGCGGAAGCCGCCTCCCGTCGCGAGGCGGCCCCGGCTTTCCGGAGACCCAGGTTCACCAGGTCGCCCAACCAGGTCCGGGAAGGACGGAGCGTGAGGTTCAGGGAAAGTCGCTCGCTCCAGGCCAGGCCGTCCCGGGACTCCTTGAGATCCAGTCGGTTCTCCGCGACCAGGGCGTCCTCCCGGGTCGTGTAGAAGGAGGCCAGGACCGTGTGCCCAAAGGCGCTCAGGGGTTTCGGATTCCCTCGGTAGGAGGTCACGGAAGCAGTGATCCTCTGGGCGTACTCGTCCACCGAATAGAGTTTGGACAGACGGTAGGTTCCCCGGGAACCGAAGAGGTTGATCGCGGCCATGGAGGCGGAGGCCTCCCACACCAGGGCGTCCGTAAGGGTCTCCAGGGAGGACGCCAGCTCCCTGCGCAGGGACAGGGTCGCCTTGCTCGGGACGAGGAGGTCCGTCCAGGCCGAGCCGTAGGGCCTCCCGAACAGGATCCCCGCTTCGGGTTTATAGGAGCTCTGGTTCGTCCCCGGGGCCGCGGTTTGGAAGAGGTCGGCGGTGAAGGTATCGAAAAGCTCCGCGAAGGGGATGGATCGGTAGAGATATTCGGATGAGGAGAACCGGTCGACCCAGTATTCCCAATCCTCCGGGAAGGCCGAGGACTGCGATACGGCGCCCTCGGTCCATGCGCGGCGGTAATAGGGTTCGACGGAGCCCCTTCCCGCAGGGATGGACCACCCCAGCCGGGCGTCCAGGCCCGCGGTGCCCGCGGACGAAGGGGAGACAGCGTCCGAGAGTCCCGTATCCGCCGCAAGGGTCAGGGAGCCGCCGCCCAGCTTCCAGGCGGCCGTCAGGTTCGTGGTGCGCCGGAGGGAGGCTTCCTCCAGGGCCGGCAGGACATAGCGGAACGCCTCGATCCACGCCTCCCCGTAGGCCCGGGAAAGGTCGACCGCGCCGGACGCGCGGTTGTAAAGCTCGCCGCTCACGGTCATCCAGGATCCCGCGGCAAGCCGCGCCTTCCAGGCCTGCTCCAGGATGGACCCGCCGTAGGTCGCGGACTGCTCCAGGGCCAGGCCGAGCCCCCGGGCTTGGAGGGACAGAGCATCCCTTCGGCCGAATCGCCCCGAGCCGGGATCGAACTGGAAGCTGTCCCCCATGGAAAACCCTTTCAAGGGCAGTTCCAGGGAGTGCCCATAGGCCCCGTCCGAGAACTCTCCCTCCGCGTACCCCTGCCGAAGGTTCGCCGCGAGCTTCGCGGGGCCTACCACGATCCTACCGTCCCCGTAAGCCGCGAAGCTCGAGTCCTCGGAGATCGTACCGGAGAGCCGTGCGGAGAAACCCGGGTCGGCCAGGGTCGCGCCGATCCCGGATTCCGCCAAGGCTCCGCCCCGGCTCCAGGAGAAGGAACCCCGTCCGGACAGGGAGACCTCACCGGCGGAGTCCAGGAAGTGGAGCTCGTCGACGAAGACGGAGCCGTCCGCGACGCCGGTCACGGAGATCGTGATCCGACCTGCGCTGACGGAGGGGTCCGCGGACAGCGTCGCCCCGGCGACGAGGACTTCCAGCCCGTCCTCCGAGTCTTGGTAGTAGAGCTTGGGGATCCCGTCGTACCGGACCACGAAGCGGCGCCAAGTTTCGGTCAATGCCGCCGAGGGCACCTGGACGGAGACAGCAGGGTCGGCGCCGTCCAGGGCGACCGTCACCACGGCTCCCGCGGCGCTCGCGTTCCTCCGGGCGAAGAACGCGAAGGCCCGGTAGTCCCCGACCGCGACGGGTTCCACGTACCGGACAACCTCGGCTGCGGATCCGTCATGGTCGGCGAAGGAGACTTGTAGGACCTTCTGAATAGAAGTCGCCGAATGGAAGCGGCCGTACAGCTTCGGGAACAGGGACTCCAGGCTCGGGGCCGCGGTATCCGCCACGGCCGCCACCGTCGCGACGCCGACTCCCGCCGGCCAGGTCCCCGTAGGACGGAAGGGGCTGGTCCAGGAGGAGGCCTCCTCCATGCCCGCGACCCGGTAGTACCCCGAGGCGTCGGGGCGGCGGTAGCTCGCGGCCAGGGCGGCCTCCGCCTTGAACCGGGGCGCGCCGGCCGCGTCCGGCCCGGGGACGGGCTCCGGCGATCCGCCCCGCACACCTGCGGTCAGAACCATGGATCCGGGGAGCGCGTTGCCGCCCTCGGAATACCCCGTGCCGGGCACGCCCCAGCGCAGGCCCAGGGCGGTCCAGGCTTTCCAGTCCGGGGACAGGTCGAAAATCCCGCCCAAGCCCGCGGCCAGACTCCCGGCGCTCCGGTCCGAGGAGGCCAGAAGGTAGGAAACCTCGATAGTGTCCGAGATCGCCGGATCCCGGTCCAGGGTCACGGTGTTCGCTGCCGGGTCGTAGCGGAACCCGTAGTCCAGGACCCCGTTGCGGCGGACCTCCACGGAGCCCGGCAGGATTCCCGTCTCCTCCAGGACCAGGCTTCCCGGGGCTCCGTAGGTTTCCACCACCAGGACCCGGGAGTACGCGGGCGCGGGCTGCGTGGGCGTGCCCTCCGCGGGCTCGACCGCGGCGGGATCGTAGAGCCAGTCCATGCCGACGTCGACGGTGGTTAGCGGCGGCCCCAGGAAGGGCATACGGAAATCGTAGTCGGAAAAATCCGGAGCCGTCGTGTCCGCGTCGGACTGAATGACCCGTACGAAGCCGTCTGAGAGCACGGTAGCCGTGTAGGCCGGGTCGGGTTGGCCTGTGGCCGCGTTCCGGACGTAGGCCGTGGCTGCGGCGGCGGACGCCGAGGAGGCCAGGGCGTAGCGGTTGGCGATCTGGAAGCCCTCGTGGACGCCCCGTTCGTAGAGGACGAGGGCGTCCCCGGATGCGATGCCGGAAACCACCGCGGGCGCCCGGCCGTAGAAGGGCGGTTCGTCGTCGCCGCCGCCCCCGGGTTTCGTCAGACCGGAGTAGTAGACGAGGAGCCGCCGCCCCTCCCCCACCGCGGTCTTCAGGTCCACGCGGCCCGTCGCGGCGGAAAGCGAATACTCGTCCTCGGTCATCTTGCGATACTTCCGGGTGTCCGAGCCCGTGAGCGTGCCCGAGCTGCTCTCGATGTACAGCTCGACATCCGACACTCTCTGGTTCGGCAGCATAAACCACCGCCCCCGGACGTATTCCGAAGGCCGATACTCCGTGCGGGTGACTTCCCGGTTCCCGACCCAGGTCTGGGTGACCCTTCGGGCCTGGTCATACCGCACCAGGAAATGGGCGGAGCCCCGGTCGCTGCGGCCGAGGGCGGAAATTCCGAAGGAGGTGGAGCTCCCGCTTCCCAGGGAAAGGTAGGGAAGGTCCGGGAACGATACCCCCTTGTTGCCCAACCGGACCTCCCGCAGGAAGTCCCCCTCCCCTCCCCGGTATCCCGCCACGTATTGGTCCCC
>JAAYUR010000378.1 GCA_012517645.1 Treponema sp. | reverse complement strand
GTGGACAGTGGACGGAAATGGGTGCAGTGCGCGGATGATGACTATGCTATCGCGTGAGATGAAGCCGCGTACTTGCGTCCCTTCCGTCAACCGACCGCTCTCCACCGTCCTTCGCCCTGCCCGCCGCCGGGCAAAAGCCGGGGCGCCCACCTGTACAGGATCGAGATTCAAGCCGTATAGTGGGGTACACTGGATTCGGGCGCCTTCGGCGCCCAAACTACGGCCGTTCGGCCGGCATCTTGGAGCATCTATGTGCGGAATCGTGGGGTATACGGGCCCCCGGAGGGCTGCGCCCATCCTGGTGGAGGGGCTTAAGAGGCTGGAATACAGGGGGTACGATTCGGCGGGTATCGTCGTGCAGAACGGATCGGATCTTTCCGTTATCAAGACGGTCGGAAAGATCGCTCAACTCAAGGCCATCGTTCCCGATGACCTGCCCGGAACCTGCGGCATCGGTCATACCCGCTGGGCGACCCACGGCGGGGTGACGGCGGCCAACGCGCATCCTCACCGGGACCCGACCGGGAAGGTCGTGCTGGTCCACAACGGGATCGTGGAGAATTATAAGATCATCAAGGAGAAACTGCTGGCCGAGGGCGCTGTCTTTGCCAGCGAGACGGACACGGAGGTTATCGCCCACTTGGTCGCCCGATTCTACGAGGGAGACCTGGAAAAGGCGGTCAAGGCCGCGGTCCAACGACTGGAAGGGACGTACGGGATCGCGGTCATGCACGCCGACGAGCCCGGCCGCATCGTGGGCGCTCGCAAGGGAAGCCCCCTCGTGATCGGGGTGGGGGAGGGGGAGATGCTCCTGGCCAGCGACGTCATGGCCATGGTGGCCCATACCAAGCGGGTGGTCTTCATGAACGACGGAGAGGTCGCGGATATTCGTCCCGACGGCTTTTCCATCACGGACCTGGCCGATCAACCCGTGGACAAGCGGATCGACCGTGTGGATTGGGATCTCGGAGAGATCGAAAAGGCGGGCTTTCCTTGCTACATGGAAAAGGAGATCTTCGAGCAGCCCGAATCCATCGGCCGGGCCTTGTCCGGGAGGTTGGATCCGGAGTTCGCGACCGGTAAGCTGGGGGGCCTGAATCTGACTCCCCAACAGCTCCATGCGATTCAGAGGATCAAGATCATCGCCGCGGGCACTAGTTGGCACGCGGGCTTGGTCGGGGCCTACCTCCTGGAGAGCGTGGCCCGGATTCCGGCCTCCGCGGAGCTGGCCAGCGAGATCCGGTACCGGAATTGTGTGGTGGAGCCGAACACTCTTTTCCTGGCGGTCTCCCAGTCCGGGGAGACCGCGGACACTCTGTACGCCATGCGGGAAGTGAAACGGAAGGGAGGGACGGTCCTGGGCGTCTGCAACGTGGTGGGCTCCACGATAGCCCGGGAAAGCGACGGGGGAGTCTACGTCCATTCGGGTCCCGAGATCGCGGTGGCTTCCACCAAGGCCTTTACCAGCCAGCTTGCGGCGTTCTACACCCTGACCCTCCTACTGGCCCGTATGCACGACATGAGCCCCCAGGAAGGCCGGCGCTTCATGGAGGCCCTTCAATCCGTCCCGGACAAGGTGGCCCGGACCCTGTCCCTCCGGGATCGGATACAGGCCCTGGCCAAAAAGTACGCGAAGGCCCGGGACTTCCTATTCATGGGGCGCAATCTGATGTTCCCCTTGGCCCTGGAGGGAGCTCTCAAGCTCAAGGAGATATCCTACATCCACGCGGAGGGGTACGGGGCCGGGGAGATCAAGCACGGCCCTATCGCCCTGGTCAATCCCGAGACGCCCAGTGTCTTCCTGGTGCCCGACGACTTCCTTCGGGAAAAGACCTTCAGCAACATGAAGGAGATAAAAGCCCGGGGAGGCCCGGTCATCGCTTTCGGGGTAGAAGGGGACGAGGAGGTCCGCGAGCTTGCGGATGACTTCATCGGGGTACCTCGGATCGACGAACGCTTCTATCCCTTCCTGATGTCCGCTCCGTTGCAGCTATTCGCGTACTTCTGCGCGCTGGAGCTCAATCGGGACGTGGACCAGCCCCGGAACCTGGCCAAGAGTGTCACCGTCGAATAGCGCACGGAAATCCGGAATCCACCACGGAGTTCACGGAGAGCACGGAGGGGAGATGTGGAGCGGGATGCTGGGCCGAAGGCCTCTAGCCGCCGCTGGACGGGCGAAGCGACG
Source organism: Treponema sp. (assembly GCA_012517645.1). Lineage (GTDB taxonomy): Bacteria > Spirochaetota > Spirochaetia > Treponematales > UBA12059 > JAAYUR01. Next base: position 16,169 of record JAAYUR010000378.1, on the reverse strand, counting down.
GCGGACTTCCCGGCTGGTCGCCGCGGCCCTCGGATTCACGGTATGCCTTCTGGCCTCGCAGGCCGCGGCTTCCCAGACCACCTCCGCCCGGGCGGTCCTGGTCCGGGGCACCCTCCCGGTCCGGGGCATTCCGTACCTGCCGGCGAACTCCCTTCCAGCCCTGTACGGGGAGTATCGTCCGTCCGCGGGCCTCATCCGGGTTTGGGTAATCCGGGAGGAGCTCTACCTGCCCCCGGAGTGGGCGGAACTCCCGTTCCGATCGCCGGCGGGAACCCGGACCCGGGCGTACTCCCGGCCCGTCGAGACCGGGGAGGGGCCCGGTACGGCCTACGCCCTCCGGGACTCCTCCTACTGGATCCTGGCCGAGGTGCCCCCCCCGGCCGGAGACTCCATGCCTTTCCTGGAGGCCCTGGTCGGCCGGTTGGCCTATTTCGCCGCCCAGGCCAAGTCCCCCTCGGACCTTTCCCTTCCCGCGGTGCTGGAGTACCGGTCCCGATAGCGGGAAAAGCCCCGGCTTCCGGCCGTCCTTCCGGGCGTTTCTACATAAGAAATCATCTTTTTTGTATTGAATCCTCCCGAACTCGGCTATATACTGGTGCGGCCGTCCGTAGGGACGGGCATGAGTAAACCACATGGTTTAACAGGTAAGTTCAAGGAGGCTTCATGAACTTCCGGAAAGTAGCGTTCGTCGTCCTGGCGATCGCGTTGGTTCTTGCCGGTTGCGGCGGCAAGCAGAAGACCGACACCATCAAGGTGGGATGGTTCGGAGCCCTCACCGGTGATCAGGCCGTCTGGGGCGAGAACGAGTTCAACACCGTCAAGATGCTCTTCGAGGAGTACAACGCCAAGGGCGGCATCGAGGTGGGCGGGAAGAAGTACATGCTCGAGGTGATCGGGTACGACAACAAGGGAGACGCCCAGGAAGCGGTGAACGTCACGAACCGCCTGGTCTCCCAGGACAAGGTCGTGGCCATTCTCGGGCCCAACGCCTCCGGCAACGCCATCCCCATCGCCTCCACCCTGGAGCAGGCCAAGGTGCCGGACATCGCCACCGTGGCGACCAACCCCAAGGTCACGGTCCAGGACGGCAAGGTGAAGCCCTACAACTTCCGCGTCTGCTTCATCGACCCCTACCAGGGCGCCGTCGCCGCGGGCTACGCCTACGACAAGCTCAACGCCAAGAAGGCCGCGGTCCTCTACGACGTATCCGACGACTACTCCCAGGGCCTCACGGAGTTCTTCGTGAAGTCCTTCGAGGGCAAGGGCGGAAAGATCGTAGCCAAGGAAGGCTTCACCTCCGGAGACAAGGACTTCCGCGCCCAGCTCTCCAAGATCAAGGCCGCCGCTCCCGACGTCATCTTCATGCCCTACTTCTTCACCGAGGTGGCCCTTTCCGCCACCCAGGCTCGGGAGCTCGGAATCACCGCCACCTTCATGGGCGGCGACGGATGGCCTTCACCCGACCTTTTCAAGCTCGGCGGCAAGGCCGTGGAGGGCGGGATCTTCGTGAACCACCTCGACTACGACCAGCCCACCGTCCAGGACTACAAGGCCCGCTACAAGGCCAAGTACGGCAAGGACACCGAGCTGAACGGCTACCTGGTCCACGACGCGGTCCTCATGCTGGTGGACGGGCTCAAGCGCGCGGGCAAGGTGGACGGAGAGGCCTTGGCCAAGGCCTTCGAGAGCACGGACATCCAGGGCATCACCGGGCGGATCAAGATCAGCCCGACCACCCACAACCCCGAGGGCAAGGACGCCGCGATCATCAAGATCGTGGACGGCCAGTACAAGTTCCTCGAGAACTACGCCGCCCAGTAAGCGGCCGACCGGGGGCCGGCTTCGTCGGGGTACCGAGGGGCCGGCCCTTTCCATATTCCCACGAGAACGGGGGCGCCATGATTCAATTCCTCCAACAGCTCACGAACGGTCTGTCTATCGGCTCGGTCTACGCGCTGATGGCCGTCGGGTACTCGCTCGTGTACAGCATCATGAACTTCTCCAACTTTGCCCACGGGGGAGTGATCATGCTGGGCGCCTATTTCGGATTCTTCGGCCTCACCGCCTTCCATCTCCCCTTCGCCGCGGCGTTCCTGCTGGCTACGGTCGGCACGGCCCTGGTCGCCATCATCGTGGAACGGGTGGCATACAAGCCCCTGCGGGACCGGAAGGCTCCGTTCCTCTACTTCATCATCTCCGCGATGGGCGCTTCGATGTTCCTGGAGAACTTCGTGATCGCGACGATCGGGCCGAATCCCAAGCCCTATCCGCCCATCATTCCCCGGGAACCCATCGCGATCGGCCAGCTCGCCCTGGGGCGGCTCGACCTGATCATGTTCCTGGTATCCGCGGGTTGCCTGGCCCTGCTGGTCCTCTTCATCGAGCGGACCCGGCTGGGAAAGGCGATACAGGCCTCCGCGTACAACATGAAAGCCAGCGCCCTCATGGGCATCAACACGGACAGCGTGGTCATCCTGGTCTTCGCCCTGGGCGGCTTCCTCGCCGGAGTCGCCGGAGTGTTCTACGGGATGAAATACATGGTCTACCCGACCATCGGAAACATAACCCTGAAATCCTTCATCGCGGCGGTGTTCGGAGGGCTGGGAAGTCTCCCGGGCGCCGTCCTGGGTTCCGTCCTTCTGGGCGTGATCGAGACCCTGGTGTCGGGCTACCTCTCGTCCCAGTACCGGGATCTCATAGCCTTCGTGATCCTGATCGGGGTCCTGATCGTCCGTCCCTCGGGAATCATGGGCAAGACGATCGAGGACAAGGCGTAGGGAGGGCGGTATGGACAATTACACCCTGGGTATCCTGATGCTCGCGGGCATCAACCTCGTGGCCGTCCTCGGCCTCTCCCTGCTGACCGGGTTCACGGGGCTCTTCTCATTCGGCCATGCGGGTTTCATGGCCATAGGCGCCTATGTGGGAGCCTTCCTGACGGTCTCCCCCGCCCGGGACATACCGGGGCTCGGACTGCCCCTGGTGGTCGGAATCCTGGGCGGAGGCGCCGCCGCGGGCCTGGTCAGCTGGCTGGTCGGGCGCATCACCCTGAACCTGAAGGGCGACTACTTCTGCATCGCGACCCTGGGCTTCGGGGAAGCCACTCGACTGGTCTTCAACAATGTTCAGCGCTTCGGCGGCTCCCGGGGCTGGCCCTTGGGCGCGACCCGGGACATGGGCGACATCTGGATCATCCTTGCGGTGGACGTCGTGGCCATACTCCTGGTGGCGAACCTGGTTCGGTCCCGGCACGGGCGCAACATGATCGCCATACGGGAGGAGGAGTTGGCCTCCCAAGTTACGGGCATCGACGTGTTCCGGTACAAGATGGTCAGTCTCGTGATCAGCGCGGTACTGGCGGGAGCCGCCGGGGTCCTCCTGGGCAATTACCTCACCTTCATCAACCCGAAGATCTTCAACCTGACCAAGTCCACGGAGCTCATCATCATCGTGATCTTCGGCGGCTTGGGATCCATCTCCGGTTCCGTCCTGGGGGCCCTGCTCCTGACGGCCCTGCCGGAAGTCCTCCGGTTCTTCGAGATCTGGCGCCTGGTGTTCTACGGAGCCGCGGTCATCCTGATCATGATCAGCCGGCCCCAGGGTCTCCTGGGAGGCATGGAGCTGACTCCCTCGGGGATCCGGAAGATCCTGGCCGAACGCAGGGCCCGGCTGGCCCTTCGGACGGAAGCCGCCCGGGAAGCCTCGGAAGGGGGCGCGCGATGAGCGGTATCCTGGAGGTGAGAGGCCTGACCAAGCGCTTCGGAGGCTTGGCCGCGGTGGACAACGTGAGCTTCTCCGTACGGGAAGGCGGCATCTCCGGCCTGATCGGGCCGAACGGCGCGGGCAAGACCACGATCTTCAACCTGATCACCGGCGTGTACAAGGTGACCGAGGGATCCGTCCTTTTCGCGGGCTCCGAGATCACGGACATGGAGCCCTTCCGGATCGCCGATCGGGGCATCACCAGGACCTTCCAGAACATCCGGCTTTTCAAGAACCTGTCGGTCTACGAGAACGTCCTGACCGCCTGTCACATGAGCGCGAAGTATTCCATCCCCGAGGCCCTGTTCCGGCTGCCCCGGTTCGTCCGGGAGGAGAAGGCTCTTCGGGCCAAGGCGGAGGATCTCCTGGCCATCATGGGGCTCACGGAGCGCAGGGACGTGCAGGCGAACAACCTGCCCTACGGGCTTCAGCGCCGCCTCGAGATCGTGCGAGCCCTGGCCCTGGATCCCAAGCTCCTCCTGTTGGACGAGCCCGCGGCGGGAATGAATCCCGACGAGACGGAACAGCTCATGCACCTGATCGCCGGGATCCGGGAGCGCTTCAAACTGACGGTCCTGGTCATCGAACACCACATGGACCTGGTGATGAGGCTCTGCGAGAGCATCGTCGTGCTCAATTTCGGGCAGAAGCTCGCGGAGGGCACGGCGGACGAGATCCGGGGCGATCCCCGGGTCGTGGAAGCCTACCTGGGATCGGGGGGTAACTGACATGCTGACGGTGAGAGACATCCACGTATCCTACGGCGGCATCCGGGCCCTGAAGGGCGTATCCCTCCGGGTTGAGAAGGGCGAGATCGTGACGATCATCGGGGCGAACGGGGCCGGGAAGTCCACCTTGCTGAACGCGATCTCCGGTTTCCTGAAACTCGGCTCCGGAGAGATACTCTACAAGGACAAGCTGTTGCCCAAGAGACCGGACCGGGTCGTCAAGGCGGGCATCTGCCATGTCCCGGAGGGGCGATTGGTGTTCGCCAACCTGACCGTGGAGGACAACCTCCGAATGGGAGCCTACCTGCGCAGGGACAAGGCGGCGATCGCCGCGGACCTGGAAAAGGTGTTCAGCCTCTTCCCCCGCCTCAAGGAACGCCAGCGGCAGATCGCGGGCACCCTTTCGGGGGGGGAGCAGCAGATGCTGGCCATGGGCCGGGCCCTCATGACCGACGGGGACCTGGTGCTCATGGACGAGCCCTCCCTGGGACTCGCCCCCCTCCTCGTGCAGACGGTCTTCGACATCATCCTGGAGATCCGGGCCCTGGGGAAGACCATCCTCCTGGTGGAGCAGAACGCCTACAAGGCCCTGGACGCCGCGGACCGGGCCTACGTCCTGGAGCAGGGCCGGATCGTGAAGGAAGGACCCGCGGCCCAGGTCAAGGCGGATCCCGCGGTTCGGGCCGCCTACCTGGGGACCGAGAGCGATCAGGCCGGCTAACGCGGAGCGCTGGAAGCGCTCCGCGTTGAGCGGTTTTCGAGCCTCGCTCGAAAACCGGCTGCCCGGGAATGGGCGCTGCGCGCCCGTCGCTGATCGGTTTCGGGCTCCGCCCGAAACCGGCTCGCAAAGGCTTTGCGCCTCCGGCGTTCCCCGCTGATCGGTTTCGGGCGGGGCCCGGGCCCGGCTTCCTATCGATACGGCCTCGCCGTTTGAATGGGCCTTGACCGCCCGGGTGGAAATTCCGTATAGACTCCCATGACGTTCAACTGGGCGGCCTTCCTTTCCTATATCGTCCTGACCACCTACACCCCGGGACCGAACAACCTCATGTCCATGAACAACGCGGCCCGGTTCGGCCTGCGCAAGGGATTTCCCTTCAACCTGGGGATCTGGTCCGCTTTCTCCCTGGTGATGATCCTCTGTGCGGTCTTTTCCGCGGCCCTGTACGCGGTGATCCCCAGGATCCAGCTGCCCATGAAGATCCTGGGCGCGGCCTACATGCTGTACCTGGCCTGGAACACCTTGAATCTCGCTCCCCGCGGCTCGGACCGGGAGGCCAAGGGCGGGTACTGGTACGGCTTCGCCCTGCAGTTCGTGAATCCCAAGATTTTCATCTACGGGATCACGGCGATGTCCTCCTTCATCCTGCCCAATTTCTCGGCCCCGGCGCAGGTAATCGCCTTTGCCCTGCTCCTGGCCTTCGTGGGCTTCACGGGCAACATGCTCTGGGCCCTCTTCGGCGCCCTCTTCCTCAAGCTGTTCTCCCGCCGCTCGGGCTTCCTCCGGGCGGTCATGGCGGTCCTTCTGGTCTACTGCGCGGTGTCCTTGTTTCTGTAACCCGCGCCGCGGGCCGGCGAAGGAAGTCTATTCCCCGTCCAGCTCGCTCTCGTGCACCCAGACGCCCCGACGGAGGGGGCGGGAGAAGACCTCGAACCAGCCTCCTTCGGAGGAATCCACGGGGTTGAGGTATCGGCCCGGGGGATAGCGCTCCAGCACGGCGGAGCCGAAGGAAGGCGAGGCTCTGCCCGCTGCCCCTCCCGGACCCGCGGAAACGCCCCGGTACAGGACGGGTACCAGGGCGTCCAGGTCATCCCGATCGGACTCTTCCAGGAAGGAACGTACGCCCTCGAGAAGGATCCCCGCGTAGAAGGCGGGGTTGTCGCGCATCCGCGCCCGGTCTTCCGGATTGCCCAGGAAGCCCATCTCCACAAGGACGGCGGGCGTATAGGGGGACAGGGCGTTCGAGAACCTCCACCATGAGAAGCCGAAGTACCCGCGCATGTTCGCCGTGACGCCGCCCTGGTCCTCGGGCAGGCCGGAGGCGCGGAAGGCTTCGGCCATCGCCTCGGCGAGGCGCCGGGATTCGGCGCTCGGCCTCCAGGGCGGGGAAAGCTTCCAGCCCCTCCGGTCCGGGCGGTCCGCCCGGTCCGCGTGCACGGAGACGAAGAGGTCCGCCCGGTACCCCGCGGGCACGGCCGCCGGCACCAGCTCGGCCGCGTAGCCCTCGGCGTTCAAGCGGTCGACGAGGATACGGGACACCGCGAGATTCAGGTCCAATTCCCGGAGGGATCCGAATGCCGCGCCCGTGGAGGTCCGGAGCCGAGCCTGCTCGTCCGGGAGCTCGTCGATCCTCCAGTGCCCCGGCTGGATGCCGATCTTGATAGGCCCTTCCAGGGCTTCCAGGGAGTAGCCCGGAAGGCCTCGGAGGGGTTCGGGGACCCCGATCGTCGCCATTGCGGCCGCGTCCCTCGCCCCCGCGAATCCGTATAATCCGATCACGGCCGCGGTCACGAAAGCGGCCGCCAGGAGGCCGGGGACCAGAATCCGCAGATTCGGACGGGCACCGCTTGGCCTCGGTGAACCTCCGGGGATATCGAAAATCATACCAAAATAATAAACAAAGCCCCGAGTCCGTTACAAGAACGGCAAAGGCGCCTCGGGGAGACGCCTCGCTCATCGAGAGGAAATGATTATCGTGTGGGGCCAAAGGCCGCGCCGCGGAACCCCTGGGCATTGGTTGTGAGCCGGTTCCGGGCGAAGCCCGGAACCGCATAGCGAACCGCGTGTCAGCGCGGTTCGCTGGAATCCACTTTCTCGACTATCTTTATGTGCAACTCGTCAAGCTGTTTCTGATCAACCTCACTTGGGCAATCATCCATGGGGCTCACGGCGAAGGAGTTCTTGGGGAAGGCGATGACTTCCTTGATGGATGTGTCCCCCGCCATGAGCATGACCAGGCGGTCGAGGCCGGGGGCGATGCCTCCGTGGGGGGGAGGTCCGTACTTGAAGGCCTCGGTCAAGAAGCCGAATTTCTTCTGGGCCTCCGCCTCGGAGAATCCGACGATCCGGAAGACCCGTTTCTGGAGCTCCGGGTCGTGGATCCGGATGGATCCCGAGGCCAGCTCGTAGCCGTTCAGGACGAGGTCGTAGAGGTCGCCCTTCACGGAGCCGGGATCGGATTCCATCGTGGCGTGGTACTTTTCCTGGGGCATGGTGAACATGTGGTGAGCCGCTTCCCAGCGGTTCTCGTCCTCGTTCCATTCGAACATGGGGAAATCGATGATCCAGGCGAACTCGAAGCGCTTCGGGTCGCAGAGTCCCAGGTCCTTGCCGAGCTTGGACCGGACCGCGCCGAGGGACTGGCAGGCGACTTTGCGCTTGGCGTCCGCGACCATGAGGATGAGGTCTCCGGGTTTCGCCCCCAGGGCCGCGACCAGCTCCGACGCGAGCCCCGGAGGGGCGCCCTCGCCTGCGAAGAACTTTGAGGCGCCCCCCTCCAGGACCGCAGCGCCGCCCTCGCCGGCCGTTAGCTTGCACCAGGCCATCCCTTTCGCGCGGTAGACCTTGGCGGCCGCCTCGAGCTCCTCGATCTGCTTGCGGGAGTAGTCCGCCTTGCCCGGCGCCACCAGGGCCTTGACGGCGCCGCCCGCGGCCAGGGCGTCCTGGAAGGCCTGGAAGGTCGACCGGGCGGCTATGTCGCCGAGATCCTTCATTTCCATATTGAACCGAAGGTCGGGCTTGTCCGTTCCGTACAGCTCCATCGCGTCGTCGTAGGGGATGCGCCGGAAATTCGGGGGCAGGTCGACTCCGAGGGTCTTGCGGAAGACGTGGCCGAAGAGCCGTTCCACCATGGACAGGACGTCGTCGCGCTTGACGAAGGACATCTCGATGTCGATCTGGGTGAACTCGGGTTGTCGATCTCCGCGGGCGTCCTCGTCCCGGTAACACCGGGCGATCTGGAAGTACTTGTCCATTCCGGAGACCATGAGGATCTGCTTGTAGAGCTGAGGGCTCTGGGGCAGGGCGTAGAACTTCCCGGGATAGAGCCGCGAGGGGACCAGGTAGTCCCGGGCGCCCTCCGGGGTGGATCGGATGAAGGTCGGGGTTTCGATCTCGTAGAAACCCTCGGAGGCGAGGTGCTCGCGCACCGCGAAGGCAACCTCGTGCCGAAGGCGCATGCGGTACTGCATGGCTCCGGAACGGAGATCCAGGTACCGGTATTTTAGACGGGTCTCTTCCTTTGCGTCCGATCTCTCGTCGATCTGGAAAGGCAGAGTCTCGCAGCGGGTCAGGATCTGGCGGTCGCTGACGACGACCTCGATCTCCCCGGTGGCCATTTCGGGATTCACCATGGACTGGGGTCGGGGGCGGACCTTGCCCCGTACGGCGATGCAGTATTCGTTCTTCAGTTCCGCGGCCGCTGCCTTGAGATCCTGTCCCGCGTCCGCGTCCACGACGACCTGGGTTATGCCGTAGCGGTCCCGAAGGTTGATGAACGAGATGCCGCCGTGGTCCCTCTTGCGGTGGACCCAGCCGTTCAACACGACCGTTTGCCCCGCGTCGCCCTTGCGAAGGGCCCCGCATGTGGTGGTGCGCTTAAGGTATTCCATGAGGCGGCATTGTATACTTGCCCGACGGGCCCGCGCAAGGCCGGCGGCGGTTCCCCGCCCCGGATTCCCGACAACAGGGTTCGTACCATTCCCCACGTGTTGCCCGGAGCCCCGTAGGCCGCTATAATCCGCGGCCATGCGATACCTTCTAGTCCGGCACGGACCTCCCCGGTCTCCCTACAACTTCGAGTCCGACCTGTCCGCAGGCGGCGTCCGGCTCGACACGGTCCTCTTTTCGGAGGGGGGCCGGCCCGCCTCGCCCTCGGAATTCGACGCGGTCATCGTCTTCGGGGGCTACATGTACGCGACCGAGGACGATAGATATCCCTGGATCCGGGACGAGCTCTCGTACATGGAGACCGTCGTCAAGGCGGGAGTTCCGCTGTTGGGGATCTGTCTGGGCGGCCAGCTTCTGGCCCGCCTGCTGGGAGCCCGGGTCTACAAGACGCCGGTGCCCGAGTTCGGCTACTGGGAGATCGAGCGCACCGAGGCCGGGCGGAGGTCTCCCTTGTTCGAGGGTCTGGCGGACCCTCTGCTGGGTTTTCTCTGGCACAACGACGTCTTCGATCTCCCGTCCGGGGCGGTGCGCCTGGCCCGGACGGAACACTGCCCGAACCAGGCTTTCTCCTACGGGGACCGGACCTTCGGCCTCCAGTTCCACCTGGAGTTCTCGGCGGAGCAACTCCGTTCCATGGTTACCCGGGACGCCGCCTCCCTGCCTGCCCCCAGCCCGGTGTGGCAGGACCCCGGCGCGGTCGCCGCGAACGAGGCCGCCCACGCTTCCGTGAAGGCGTCCATGCTGAAGATGCTCCGGACGGTGGGCGGGCTCAAGGCCTGACACCGTTCGCCCGGCTCCGGGAAACTGATATACTTTGACCACCTGAGCCAATTTCAAAAGTCGGTCACTTTTGAAATTGGCTTTGCGATTGCTCGCGGTCGCGTTGCAATCGCTGCGCCCGATCGCGGATTTCAAGGTAGCTTTTTCAAAACTCTCCGAGTTTTGAAAAAGCCTAAGCTGTCCAAAAAGCTATCCGAGCTTTTTGGACAGCCCCGACGTCAGTCCGCCCAAAGCCGGATCAGGCGCAGAATCGTCCGGGTCGTCATCACCATCTCGGCCACACTGGCCCATTCATGTCGGGAATGGTAGTTGTATCCGCCGGTGAAGATGTTCGGGGTGGGTATGCCCATCTCCGTAAGCCGGGCGCCGTCCGTGCCTCCCCGGATCGGCTTGATCACGGGACTGATCCCGACGTCCTTGCAGGCCTGTACCAGACGCTCGAGGACCTCGGGGCGTTCGTCCAGTTTCTTTCGCATGTTGACGTACTGTTTCTGGATGTCCGCTTCGACGGAACCGCCCGGAAACTGGGCCTCCACGGCCTTGGCCAGGGCCTTGACCGTCTCGATGCGGCGGCTCATCCCCTCGTCCGTGAAATCCCTCAGGAAGACCTCCACCGAGGCGCTTTCCAGGGTTCCCTTGATCTCGATGGGGCAGTAGTAGCCGTACCACCCGTCCGTCGCCTCCGGACTTTCCGCCCGGGGCAGCAGGGAGACGAAGGAGGCGGCCATGGCCGTGGCGTTGGCCAGCTTGCCCCGGGCGGACCCGATGTGGATGACATACCCCTTGAAGGTCAGCTTGGCGGAGTAGGCGGTGAAACATTCCGCCTCGATTTCTCCCAGTTTTCCGCCGTCCAGGGTGTAGCAGGCCGAGGAGCGGACGTTCTTCAGTGGGAAGAGGTTCATGCCTTTTCCGGTCTCTTCGTCGGGGGTGAAGAAGACCTCCAGGGGGCCGTGGGCTTTCTCCGGGTGGGCGATCAGGTGCTTCAGGGCCGTCAGGATCTCCGCCACCCCCGCCTTGTCGTCCGCGCCCAGGAGGGTGGAGCCGTCCGTCACGATAAGGGTGTCGCCCGCATGGTCCGCCAGGTCCGGATAGACCGCGGGATCCAGGGTATGCTCGGCCGAGAGCCTGAGGGCCTTTCCGTCGTAGTTCGGGACGATCCGGGGCTTGGCGTCCTTGGCTGTGACGTCGCTGGCGGTGTCCATGTGAGCCATGAACCCGATGCAGGGCTTGTTCTCGAAGCCGGGCGTCGGGGGAAGCCGGGCGGAGAGATAGCAGTGCTCGTCCAGGGTTACGTCGGAACATCCGAGATCCTCGAGTTCCTGTTTTAGGACCCGGGCTAGATCCCACTGGGTCGGGGTGGATGGGATCTCCTCGACGTGTCGGTCGCTGGTCGTCTAGATCCGGGCGTACCGCACCAGGCGTTCGGCCAGCTCCCCCGAGAAGGGGTCCGAAAGCGCTTCCTTGTAGTTGTCCATGCCGGGCAGTATGTCCCGGTTTCCGAAATTGGGCAAGTGCGGGTCCGTCTTGCCCCCGGGAAGGGCAATCGATATATTCTTCCCGATGGCCATACCTGAATACCCCGAATTCGCCCCGATCTCCCTGGACATGCGGGACGAGATGTATCCCCGACTGAATCTTCTTTCCGACGGAATCTCGGAGTTCACCTTTTCCAATCTCTACCTTTTCCGGCATGTATACGGATACAAGGTATCCCGGATTTCCGATCAGACTTTGGTCTTGACGGGCCTAAAGAACGGGGAGCCTTTCTTCCTGACTCCCTGCGCCGTCCCGGACCGGGAAGTCCTGGAAGACCTTTTCCGGACCCGCCTGTACCTCAAAAACCTATCGGAAAGCCAGTCCCGGGACCGACGGGTGGATCTGGAGCAGTGGGGGTACCGGATCCAGGAGGACCGGGACAACTTCGACTACCTCTACCGCCGGGAGGACTTGGCGGAGCTCTCCGGCAAGGCCTACCACAAGAAGCGGAACCTGGTGAACGCCTTTCTGGGCACCTGCTCCTGCGAACAGCGGCCCCTCACCCGGGCCAACGTCGCGGACGCCGTCCAAGTACTGGATCGCTGGCGTGAATCGAATGGTGTCGAAGGGGACTATGCCGCCTCCCGGGAGGCCTTGGATCTCTTCCAGGAGCTGGGCATGCGGGGAGCGGTATACTACGCCGACGGCCGGCCTGCGGGGTATGTCCTCGGGGAGCCCATCTCCAAGGCCCGGATGTTCGCGGTCCACTTCGAGAAGGCCGTGGACGGGTACAAGGGCATCTACCAATTCATCAACCAGGCCTTCGCCCAGGCCTTGCCCAAGTACTTCCGGGTCGTGAACCGGGAGCAGGACCTCGGGGACGAGGGGCTCCGGCAGGCCAAGATGACCTACCGGCCTTTCGGCTTCGTAAAGAAGTATCGAGTCTATAGAGCCTAGGGCCGTTCCGCACTATACTGTCCCCATGACGAACTCCCTTGTGAGGCTGACAGGAACCGACCATGGGAAGGCTTTCGGCCTGCGGGCCTCCCTGATCTCCCGGGCCTTGTCGGAAAACCGGCGGGGCATCCGCTCCCTCCCCGAGTACCTCGAGTACCTTGCGGATCGGACGGTGTGCCTGACCCTGCTTGCTGGAGCCGGTTCCCGTTGGCTGGACTCCTTGAAAGCAGCGGCCGCGGAGGGCCGGGCCCCGAACTTCGATCCGGCGCGGCCCCGAGGGCTCTTTCCGGTGCGCAATGTCCTGGGCCGGGGGCCGGACCCCGTGCCCATCGCGGCCTACGCGGTGGACGCCTTCCGGGGGCTCGGCCGCCGGATCATCGTTGTCCGGGGGTGGGAAGCGGAGATCGACGAGGAAATCCTGAAGCCCCTGGGGATCCCGGAGGGGGAGCGATCCTTCGTCACCCAGGAAGCCCCCCTGGGCAAGCCCCTGGGGCACGGAGACGCGGTATGGCAGTGTCGGGATCGGTGGAAGGAAGCGGAGTACGTCCTGGTGAACTTCGGAGGCGACGCCTCGAGTCCCTTCACCGCCCGGGCCGCGCTGATCGTTCTGGATGCCCTGGTATCCCTGGGCGAACCGGTGGGCCTCCTGCTCCCCGCCGCCCGATTCGACAACCCCTCCTACCCGATCACCCTGGATTCCTTCGGCCGCCCGGCCTCCTTCGGGCATGCAAAACTCTCCGGAGCCGCCGTCCCCTCCGGTCCGGGCTGGGCCAACGTGGGCCTGCGGGCTTACAAGGCCTCGTCCCTCTACGCCCTGTGCGAGACGATCCGGGCGGAACACTGGCGGGAGGGGCAGGGATACTCGATCCCGGGGAACGATCCCGCGGGCCGGGAGTTCGCCCTGGACAACGTGGACGCCCGGCTCGCCGAGGGCCGCCTGGTGCGCCTTCTGGCCGCAGCCCTGCCGGAGGAGCTGTCCCCGGTCAAGACCCTGGCGGACGTCCCCGCCTTCGAGGGGGCGATCTCCCGGGTGCGGAAGGACTCGGATGCCCTGCTTGCCGGGGCCACCTAGTCCCGGGTATCCGGCAGAGCATCTTCCTCGAATCCTCCTAAACCGGATCGGACAGTAGGGGGCGGGGTTCCGCGAAGATGTAACCCTGGCCGTAGTCCACCCCGAGCTCGACCAGCTTCTTCCAGATCTTGTCGGACTTCACGAATTCCCCGATCGTCCGCAGCCCCATGACATGGCCAACGGAGTTGATGGACTCCACCATGGTGCAGCTGACCAGGCTCTCGTCGATGCTCTGCACGAAGGATCCGTCGATCTTGAGGTAGTCCACGGGCAGGTTCTTCAGGTAGCCGAAGGAGGAGAATCCGGACCCGAAGTCGTCCAGGGCGAAGGTGAAGCCCTCCTCCTTCAGGCGCTTCATGAACCGGGAGGCGTAGGAGAGATTCTGGATGGCCGCGGGCTCGGTGATCTCGAAGCAGAAGGACGAGGCGGGCAGGCTGTACTGGGCAAGGGTGGACAAAATCTTGTCGATCAGGGTCTCGTCCAACAGGGAGGGCCCGGAGAGGTTGATCGAGAAGATCGAGTCCGCCAGAGGGTTCTTCCGGTCCCGCAGGGTGCGGAAGGCCCGCATGGCGTTCTCGATCACCCACCGGTCGATCTGGGGCATCAGGTTGTACCGCTCCGCGGAGGGTATGAAGTCCCCGGGACGCGCTATTCCCCCGTCCTCGTTCACCAGCCGGATGAGGATCTCGATCTTCTTCGAGTATCCCTTCACGGGGTCCAGGGGGACGATGGGCTGGTAATAGAGCAGGAAGCGATTTTCGTCGATGGCGCGGTTGATCTTCCCGATCCACTCCATCTCTCCGCGCCGCCTCTGGAAGACGGTATCCTCCACCTGGAAGATGCTGATCTTGTTGCCGCCGGACTCCTTGGCCAGGTGGCAGGCGTCGTCCCCCGCGGCCAGGACCGCGTGGATGTCCCCGGATTCCCGGGTCAGCGGGACGATGCCGATGGACAGGGTCACCGGGAAGACCGTACCCTGCCAAATGAACTTTCGGTTGGCCGCGGCTTCCTGGAGACGCTTGGCTACATTGAAGGCATCCTGGGCCGCGCAGTGCATCAGGATGCAGGCGAACTCATCCCCCCCGATCCGGGCGGAGATGTCGTTTCGCTGGATGTTGGCCTGGATATGGGAAGCGACCTGTCGCAGGAGTTCGTCCCCCGCCAGGGCCCCGCAGGTGTCGTTGACCGCCTTGAACCGGTCTATGTCCAGGATCAGCAGACCGTGGTTCTCCCCGGTCTGCTGGATGCTCTTGAGGACCTCCCCGAGCTTGAAGGAAAGCTCCTCCCGGTTGGAAAGGCCGGTCAGGATATCGTGGCTCGCCTGGTAGTTGATGGTCTCGGACATCCTCTTCATCTCGGTGATGTCCCTCAGGGCCAGCAGGTAGCCTTCCGTCGCGTTCTCTTTCTCGTGGATGCGGGTAATGGAGCCGTCCACCAGGATGTTCTGGTTGAAGGTGTTCTTGATGGAGAGTTCGTGGAAGAAATAAGGGCGCTCGTCCACCAGGGGGAATCCGCCGCTCAAGATGTCCTTCTGGGTGCGGGGATCGAAGAGGGTCAAGATCCGGGGAAGGCAGGCGCCCTTTACGGCTTCCTCTTTATAGCCCGTGATCTCCTCGGCCACGGTGTTCATGAACTGGACGTTCAGGTTCATGTCCGTGGCTATGATCCCCTCGTTGATGGAATGGAGGATGGCCGAGAAGAGCCGCTCCTGCTTCCGCAGGCGTTTCTCGATCCCGTACTTGTACAGGGCTATGTCTATGGTGGTGTATAGCTCGCGTTCCTTGAGGGGTTTTAGGATGTAGCCGTAGGGCTCGACTTCCTTCGCCCGCTCCAGGGTCTTCTCATCCGCATAGGCGGTAAGGAAGATGACCGGCAAGCCCAGCTGTTTGCGGATGATCCCAGCGGCCTCGATGCCGTCCATGGTGCCGGCCAGGAAGATGTCCATGAGGATGATGTCCGGCGCCGCCTGACGGGCCAGTTCAACGGCCGTCTCGCCCTCGCCGGCCATCCCGACCACGGTGTACCCGAACCGCTCCAGACGGCGCTGGAGGTCCAGGGCGATGATCTTTTCGTCCTCTACGATCAGGATCTTCTCGTTGTTCATGGCGTACTGGAAGTATCGTTCCCTCGCCGAACCGGGTCAAGGGTGTAGGAAGGAGAGAATCATGCCGATCCCTCCCGCGCCTAGGATGATGAACAAAGGATGGGTCTGGGTGAAGGCCGCCAAGGCGAAGGCGGCCGCGGCCAGGATGCCCGAGGTCCAGGAGGACACTGCGGCGGGCAGGAAGGTCCAGAGGGTCATCGCGACCAGGGCTATGGTCCCCGTCTTCAGGGCTTCCTGGATGATACCCCGGGCCTTGCCGAGGCGGGCCAGGAGGCTGGTGGCCGTAAGGATGGCCAGGATCGGGAAGGCCACCACCGAGAGGGTCGCCACCGCCGCGCCGGGCAGCCCCGCCAGGCGGTACCCCACCAGGGTCGCGGCGTTCAGGGCCACGGGGCCCGGGGTCACCTGGGAGATGGCGACCAGGTCCGAGAATCCCGCCTCGGTGATCCAGCCCCGTCCCAGGATCTCGGTCTTGATGATGCCGACGATGGTCCAGCCCCCGCCGTAGGCCGCCAGACCGATCTTGAAGAAAACCCAGGCCAGGCTCGGCAGGTTCACGAACGGGCCTCCCCGGCCAGGGCGACCAGGACGGAGGCGAAAAAGAGGGGGACGGCCCAGGAC
>JAAYUR010000263.1 GCA_012517645.1 Treponema sp. | reverse complement strand
TTCAAAACTCAGGGAGTATTGAAAAAGCTACCTTGAAATCCGCGATTGGCGAGCAATCGCAAAGCCAATTTCAAAAGTGACCGACTTTTGAAATTGGCTCTACTGTCAAAATTTGACTGAATCCTCGTTTTCGCCGTGACCTTCGTGCCCTCCGTGGTAAATTCCGGAAAACGTCCTGTGTCGCGGCGTGGTCGGCTTACAGCGCCTGACCCTTGGGTATGCTGGCTTCCAGGGGAAGAGCCCCGAAAAGAAGTTCTTCCGCGGGCTTGTCCTTGGCCGACCTGCGGAACCCCAGGGGCGAAAGGCCGTACGCTTTCTTGAAGAGATGGTAGAAGTGGCTGAGGCTCTCGAATCCTACGTCCGAGGAGATTTCGACGATCTTTTCGTTCGTGGTCGCGATCAACCGGGCCGCGTGTTCCAGCCGGAAGTCGTTGATGAGCTCCGTCGGGGACTTGCGAAGGTATTTCCGGCAGCTCCGGGATATGTGCTCCTCGCTCTTTCCGACCAGCCGCTGCATGACCGGAAGCCCGCCGGTGAAATTCTCCTTCTTCATCATCTCCAGGACGAGCCATCGGAGCCATACGGGGATATCGGACTTGACCGTATCCGGAAGGATCGGGAAGCAGGAAACGATGATATGGAACAGGGTGATACGGAACAGGGAGTCCGAGCTGGTACTTCGGATCCTCCGGGACAGGATCAGCTGTTCGAGTTCCTGGACGATCGACTCGTGTTCCCGCTGGGCGACCTGGGCCGCCGGGGGCAGGGGGCTGGATAGGAGCCTGCCGGGGTCGAAGCCCTCTCCCAGGTAGTCGAAGAGGGCCTGCACGGTCTCGCAGGGGATGAGGACGTTGATGATCTCGAAATCCTCGGACATCTCGTCGTAGGAATGGGAGTCGTCGGGGCGGATGAATACGATGGTCCCCGGCCTGAGCCGCTGGACCGATCCGTTCACCAGGTGGTGGGCGGTGCCGCGGTTCACCAGGAACAATTCGAAGTAATCGTGGCAGTGCCGGATGCGGAGCTGCCTGCGTTCCCCGATCAGGCTCGCGTATTCATGGGAGGGGTCTCCGGTAAAACGGCTCAGCCTCAGTTTCACGGGATCATTATAGGACAATAATCCGGTCAACTCAAGACAAGACCGTTCCCGGTATCGGACTGACAATGCGGTATGAACAATTTCAAGGTCAAGAACCCGCGGAAGGACCTGCGGTTCGAGATAGCCTTCACGAAAGCCTACCGGGAGGCGGTCGACCGGTACGCCCATCCGGCGGCGATTGAAGCCGCCTGCCTGCGCGCCCAGTTCCCGGCGATCCTCCACCCGATCCAGGACGAGGACCTCCTGGCGGGGAGGATCCAGATGGGGGTGGTGGGCTTGGGGATCCAGCACCAGACCGGAGGCTTCGGATTTTACGCGAACGAGGAGAAGCTGGTCTCGGAGCTGGAGTTCAAGGCCGGGAACGCCCGCTACCGGGAGGATCTGCACGACCTTCTAACCTTCTGGAAGGGCCGGACGACCAACGCGATCGTCCTTCGGGAGATGCCCGAGTCCATCCGGGAGGCCCTGGGCAGCGACCAGTGGCGCCACCTGCCCCTGCCCGCCTCGCCGATCCTGCGTATGGCCGGGGCTTACGTGGATTTCGACAAGCTCGTCCGGGTATGGCTCCCGGGGCTCCGGAAGGAAGTCCTGGAGTACAAGGCCCGGGCCGAGGCGAACGGCGGGGACGCGGAGCTCTTCGCGGCCATGGCGGACGTCCTCGACCTGGTCGGGGAGGTCTGCGCTCACTACGAGCGGCAGGCCTTGGACCTCGCGGCGAAGGAGCCCGAGGTGCGCCGTAAGGCCGAGCTCGGACGGATGGCCGAGGCCCTCCGGAACATTCAAACCGCTCCGCCCGCATCCCTCCGGGAAGCCCTCCAGCTGGCCTGGATCTACGCGATCATGGCGCCCCTCATCGAGTTCGGACGCCTGGACGAGTACGCCGGCGATTTCTACGTCCGGGACCTGGAATCCGGGGTCATCACCGAGGAAGAGGCCGTGGACCTGGTCGGAAGCCTGTACCGCCTGATCGACCACCTGGACTGCGAGACCGACGGGCGGGTGATCGTGGGAGGCTACGGCCGCCGCAATCCGGAAAACGCGGACCGGTTCTGCCTGGTCGCCATCGAGGCCTGCCGGCGGGTGAAGGAGGTCCTTCCCCAATTCACCCTCCGGTTCAACAAGGACACGCCCAAGCCCGTCTGGCTGGCCGCGATGCGGTGCATCGAGGAGGGACGGACCTACCCCCTGCTGTACAACGACGAGGTCCTGGTGCCCGGGGTAATGAAGGCCTTCGGAGTGGACCGGGCCCGGGCGGTGACCTACATGCCCCTGGGCTGCGG
>JAAYUR010000198.1 GCA_012517645.1 Treponema sp. | reverse complement strand
TCCCCGCGGGGTATAATCCCCGAAAGAAGAATCGCACCGCGGAGTGCACCCCAGAGGTTTCTTTGCTCGTTCGATACAGTACGGGAAGCGACGGACGCCCGGTCAAGCGTGCGCTCGTCTACACAGCTGCGGAACACCGCATCGACAGAGGATCCATAGATCCCGACGCCCTCCGCATCGTAGAGCATCTCCGGGCCAACGGACACACGGCCTACATAGTCGGCGGCGCCGTGCGGGACCTGCTCCAGGGCCGCCGTCCCAAGGACTTCGACATCGTCACGGACGCCCAGCCGCCCCGGATCCGGAAAATTTTCCGGAACAGCCGGGTCATCGGACGGCGCTTCCGCCTGGTCCATGTCTACGCGGGGCGGAAGATCTTCGAGGTCTCCACGTACCGGTCCATCGCCGACGGAACCATCGGGAATACCTACGGAACCATCGAGGAGGACGCCCTCCGCCGGGACTTCACCATGAACGCCCTGTATTTCGACCCCGTGGACAGCCTCCTGGTCGACTACGTGGGGGGATACAAGGACATGGAGGCTCGGGTCATCAAACCGGTGATCCCCCTGTCGACCATCTTCAAGGAAGACCCCGTGCGGATGATCCGGGCCGCCAAATATGCGGCCATTACGGGGTTCCGCATTCCCTTCCGCACCGGCTGGGCCATCCGGTCCAACGCTCCCTTGCTCGCCACGGCCTCCCCGTCCCGGCTGACCGAAGAGGCCATAAAGATCCTGGGTTCCGGAAGATCCGCGGAAATCTTCGGGCAGCTTGAACGCTACCGCCTCTTGCCCGGAATCCTGCCCGCCCTGGCCGCGAGGCTCTCGGCGTCGAAGCGGCGAAGGGAGTCGTTCTACGAGGCCCTGGCGGAACTCGACCGGAACGTCCAGTCCAAGTCAGACAAGTCCCTGGCGGGACTCTTGGCATTCGTGCTCCGGGACGAGGTGGCCGCGCTCTGCGCGGAACATCCCGTAGGCGAACCCACCGAGGTCTTCCGCATGGCCGTACAGGCTTCGCGGGAGCTTCTGGCGCCCCTCAACATGCCCCGGATCGAACTGGAGACCGCGGTGGCCTCGGTGTTCATCCAGCCCGAGAGTCCCCCCAAGCCTCCCCGCAAGCGCAGGCGCCGCCGATCCCGGGGCCGTCGCTCTCTCGGGGATGGAGTCGGGGAACCCCCGGGGCCTTGAGCCGCGGCCCCGCGGAGGCCGCCGGACCTGCCGGATCCCATACCATTCCTCCGGGCTTGACAATTCAAAATCCTTACGGAGATGATGGGATTGTGAATATCGAAAAGCTCTCGGGACTTTCCGACGAAGCTCTTCTTAATCTTGCGGACAAGCTGGGCATAATCGTTCCCGTCGGACTGGAGCGTTCCTTCCTCGTGGAGGCCCTCCAGGAAGCCCTGGCCGAGGATTCGGAAGAGCGGGAAGGGTCCTTGGACGCTTCGGAGCGAGTGGAGGAGACCAAGTACAGCGGCGCGGAATCCGATATCCTGGACGCG
Source organism: Treponema sp. (assembly GCA_012517645.1). Lineage (GTDB taxonomy): Bacteria > Spirochaetota > Spirochaetia > Treponematales > UBA12059 > JAAYUR01. The sequence goes on along the minus strand of JAAYUR010000198.1, from coordinate 11,578 downwards.
TCCCTGGATTCCGGGTGGTGTTCCGACAGCCGTTACAACGAGACCATGGTTCGGCTCCTCGTCCGGGATACGGCCTGGGCTTTCGCGTTCTGGGACGTGAACGATGAGGAGAGGGCACAGCTCCGGGCGGGGGAACCCGGCTCGGGGTTTCAAGGCTTCTTTCTCCGGGTCATGGAGGAGGGCTCGGATCCCCCGCGGAACGCGGACCACTTCGATATCCCCGTGGAGGAATCCGACCTCCAGTGGTACATCAACCTTCCCCAGCCGGACAGACGGTACCGTATCGATCTCTGCTGCAGGATAAGCGGGAAAACCCGAGTGCTGGCCCGTTCCAATCCGGTTCAGACGCCCCGGGGGTCCCTCGCGGAGGACGCGTCGGTCATGGATAGAAACACCGTCGAGCTTCTGTCCCTCTCCGGATTCGGGGACCTGGATATTCCCCCCGGAGAGGAACGCCACCCGTCGCGAATCCTGGCCGGATCCGAAGTCGAGGAGTGAGGATGGAGCGAGGCTACATCGCCCTGGTATTGAACGCCCACCTGCCCTTCGTCCGCCAGCCTGAGTATCCCCGGTTCCTGGAGGAACGCTGGCTGTTCGAGGCCCTTTCGGAGACGTACCTGCCCTTCCTCCGGGTCCTGCGGAGTTTGGAGGCCGACGAGATCCCCGTCCGGATCACCCTGGTCCTGTCGCCCACCTTGACCGCCATGCTGGCCGACGAGGTCCTCCGGGACCGGTACGTGGCCTGGCTGGACCGCCAGATCGAGCTGGCGGAGAGGGAACTGGAGAGGACCGCCCGGCAACCCGCCTTTGCCCGTCTGGCTTCCCTTTATTCGGACCTCTATACATCCGCCCGGGACGACTTTACGATCCTGTACGGCGGGAACGTGCTCACGGGATTCGACTACTTCTACAAGAAGGGCCGCCTGGAGATCATGACCTCCGCGGCCACCCACGCCTTCCTTCCCCTCTACCGGGATGTTCCCGAGGCGGTGGCCGCCCAGGTGGAGACCGCCATGATCTCCCATCGGCGGCACTTCGGGAAAGTGGCTTCGGGGTTCTGGCTTCCCCAGCTGGGCTGGTATCCGGGAATGGAGGAGATCCTAAAGGCCTACGCGGTGCGCTATACCGTGGTGGCGACCCGGGGCGCCCTCCTGGGAAAACCCGTCCCGAAATACGGGTCCTATTCCCCCGTGACCTGCCCGAACGGCCTAGCCGTGTTCATCCGGGACGCCCGCGCCACCGAGGCTGTCTGGTCCGAGCAGACCGGATACCCCGCGGATCCCGTCTATCGGGATTTCTACCGGGACATCGGCTTCGATCTCCCCATGGACTACATCTCCCCCTGGCTCGAGGACGGCGGAAGAGGGTTCACGGGGTTCAAGTACTGGGCCGTAACGGGACGCACGGAGGAGAAGAGGCCCTACGATCCCGAGGCAGCGTCCGCCCGGGCGGCGGAACACGCGAAGAAATTCTTGGACGGACGGGCCGAACAGATCCGGAAGGCCGCGGCCTACATGGACCGTCCGCCCCTGGTGGTCTGTCCCTATGACGCCGAGCTTCTGGGGCACGGCTGGTTCGAGGGACCCCAGTGGCTGGAAGCCCTCTTCCGCGAGGGAAAGGATCGGCAGGAGTTCCGGTTCGTATCCCTGGGCGAGTACCTCAAGCTCCATCCGGAGAACCCGGTGTCCGTCCCCGAGTTTTCCTCCTGGGGAAGCGGCGGCTACGCCGCCGTATGGCTGGACGGGTCCAACGACTGGATCTACCGGCACAGCTACAAGATGCTGGACAGGATGATGGAACTGGCCGAGCGCTTCCCCAACGAGACAGGGCTGAAGGAACGGGTCCTGAACCAGGCGGCCCGGGAAACCCTCCTGGTGATGTGCTCCGACTGGGCCTTGCTCATTCGGGCCGGCAAGGCGGGCATCTTCGCCCGAAGGCAGGTCGAGGACGCGGTGTCCAATTTCCAGCATATCTACGAAATGCTCTGCGCCAATACCGTAGGGACCGAGTGGATCACCCGGCTGGAAAAAAGAAACAACCTCTTTCCGGGCATCAACTATCGGATGTTCCGCAGAAAGAGGTCCTGACTTTCCCATGCCCAAGACGAACGCCGTGCGAATTCTGGAAGCCTCCGCCCTCGCGTTCCGCCTCGTGGAGTACCCCGTGGACGAGGACGACCTGTCGGCCCCCGCCGTGGCGGACAAGATCGGACTTCCCGCTGAGCAGGTCTTCAAGACGCTCGCGGTCCGGGGTGACCGAACCGGCCCCTTCCTGGTCTGCATACCAGGAAATGCGGAGCTGTCCTTCAAGAAAGCGGCGGCGGCTACAGGAAACAAGAGCGTCGAGATGCTCCCCCTCAAGGAGCTGGAACCCCTTACGGGGTACCTTCGGGGCGGTTGCTCTCCGGTAGGGACGAGAAAGCGGCTTCCGGTGTTCTTGGACGAAGCCGCCCAGCTCTTCCCGGAAATCTCCGTGAGCGCGGGGATTCGGGGTCTCCAGATGATCCTGAGTCCCGGAGACCTCCTAAGCGCCGTGCGTCTGGGAAATCTCTCCGCGGAGTGGGCGGACCTGGTATAAGCCCGGATCCGCGGAACAAGCTTCGTAACACTATAGTTGACGAGCCGACCCCGGCCGGGCATACTGCGGTATGCAATCCCGCGACATCTTCGACAACCTCTCCCCCCTGGATCACCGCTACTGGGAAGCCAATCGAGAGCTTTTCGACGCCCTGTCGGAGCGTCTTTCGGATCGGGCGTCGGTGCGGGCCTGCGTCCATGCGGAGATCGCCCTTCTGAAGGCCCACCTGAGGGTCCGGGGGATCGCGTCGGAAGATCGTTTCCGGGAGCTGGACGCCCTGGCGGGCTCGGTGGATCCCGAGGAAGTAGCCCGGGAGGAGGAGAAAACCCGACATAATATTCGGGCCCTGGTCAACGTCCTCCAGACCAAGGTTTCCGCGGACTTGGCGCCCCTGGTCCACCTGGGGGCCACCAGCGTGGACATCCTGGACACGGCCCGGGCGGTCCAGCTCCGGGCCGCGGTGCTAGAGGTTCTCCTGCCTCTTCTGGCTCGGGTCCTGGCCGAACTGGCCCGCCTTGCGGAAGAGGAGGCGGAAACCCCCCAGGTGGGCCGTACCCACGGCCGCCACGCCGTCCCGATCACCTTCGGGTTCGCCATGGCGGAATACGCGGCCCGCCTGGGAAAGTGCCTGCCGCGCCTGGAGGAGTTGGCCCGGGATCTCCGGGGAAAGCTGGCCGGTGCCACGGGCTCCTACAACGCCCTGTCCATGATCTATCCGGACCCCGAATCGGTGGAAACGACCTACCTGGGGTTCCTGGACCTGAAGCCCAGCGAACACTCCACCCAGCTCGTGGAGCCGGAACATGTGCTCCGGCTGTTCCTGGAGCTGAATACAGCCTTCGGGGTGTTGGCCAACCTGGCGGACGATTTGCGCCATCTCCAGCGGGAAGAGATCGACGAAGTCCGGGAATCCTTCGCGGGCGCCCAGGTTGGTTCCTCCACCATGCCCCAGAAGCGGAATCCCTGGAACTGCGAGCATGTGAAGAGCCTCTGGAAGGCCTTCTGCCCCCGGATCCTCACCTTCTTCATGGACCAGATCTCCGAGCACCAACGGGACCTGAGCAACTCCGCCAGCGAGCGGTTCTCGGTGGAATTCCTGGCGGGCTTGGGTGCCGCGGCCAATCGGATGCTCAAGGTGCTCCGATCCCTGTCCGTGGACCGGGAGCGCATGGCGGTCAACCTGAGGTCCAGCGGCGGAGCCGTTCTGGCCGAGCCCGCCTACATCCTCCTCGCCGAGTCGGGCAGGGCGGACGCCCACGAGGAGGTCCGCAGGCTGACGCTTCGTGCGGAATCCGAGGGGATCACCTTTTCGGAGGCCCTGGCGCGAAGCCCGGAGATCCTGGAAATTCTGTACCGTCGGCTTCGGGATCTGGGCTGCGACGACCCCGAGGGCTTTTTCTCCTCCCCGGATCGCTACCGGGGCCTGGCCGCGAAAAAGGCCCGTGAGATAGGCCGGAAGTACCGGGACCTTGCCCGGAGATGGTCGGGCTAGGCCGGCTGGGAACGAGCGCGGGCCTTCGAGGCCGCGGTGTACATACACGTCCCCGCGCGGCGCATGGACGCCGCGCGGACCCGGCGGGGTGTCGGACCCTATGAACGGGTCGACGCGCTTTTACATCGAACGGAGAGGCCGAGGACTCTCCCGCGGAGGCTATGGACCATGGAAGAGACCCTCTCGTACGACGATGTGCTGCTGCTCCCGGGGTATTCTGAAATACTCCCCCGGGAGGCCGATGTTCGGACTCGCCTGGCCGGGGACATTCGGCTGAACGTGCCCATCCTGTCCGCGGCCATGGACACGGTCACCGAGGACCGCCTTGCCATCGCCCTGGCCCTGGAGGGCGGAGCGGGGGTCATCCACCGGAACCTCCCTCCCGCGGATCAGGCGGAGCAGGTGGCCAACGTGAAGCGGTACCTCAACTGGATCATCGATTCCCCTGTGACCATCGAGTCGGACCGAACGATCGGGGACGTCCGCGCCTTGATGGCCCGGCACGGGGTCACGGGGCTTCCCGTACTGGACAGGGAAGGCAGGGTGGTCGGGATCATAACGGCCCGGGACCTCCGCTTCAGCCGGGAGGACGGTACCCTGGTCCGGGACGCCATGACACCGGATCCCGTGGTCGTGACCAGCGAGACCACCCCCGCCCAGGCCCGGGAGAAGTTCGACCAGTACAAGATCGAAAAGCTCCCCGTCGTGGACGCCGGAGGCCGCCTTATGGGCCTCATCACCGTCAAGGATATGGAGAAGCGGGAGATCCATCCCCGGGCCGCGGTGGACGCCGGGGGGAGGCTGGTCGTGGGCGCCGCCGTGAGCCCCCAGGACATGGAGGCTCGGATGCCCCTCCTTACCGCGGCGCGCTGCGACTTCGTGGTCCTGGACACCGCCCACGGGGATTCCCGGAACGTCGCGGAAGCGGTTCGATCGATCAAGGGGAAGTATCCGATTCCCGTAGTGGGCGGAAACGTCGCCACCCGGGAGGGAACACGGCGTCTGATCGAGGCTGGGGCGGACGCGGTCAAGGTCGGGGTCGGCCCCGGCTCGATCTGCACCACCCGGATCGTGGCCGGCATCGGGGTGCCCCAGTTCACCGCCGTGCTTTGGTGCGCCGAGGAAGCCTCCAAGTCCGGGATCCCCGTGATCGCGGACGGGGGCATCAAATATTCGGGGGACGTCGTCAAGGCCATCGCGGCGGGGGCCTCCACGGTCATGATCGGGAACCTGTTCGCGGGGCTCAAGGAGGCTCCGGGCCGGGAGATCCTCTACGAAGGCCGGATATACAAGGAGTACCGGGGCATGGGTTCCCTGGGCGCCCTCAAGGACGGGGCCGGGGATAGGTACCAGATGGCCAAGGACGAGGAGCCGGTGCCCGAGGGGATCGAGGGGCGCATCCCGTATAAAGGGGAGCTGAAACCCTACCTGGGACAGATCGTCGCGGGCCTGCGCAAGGGCATGGGGTACACCGGCTGTCGCTCGATCCGGGATCTCCAGAGGTACGGCCGCTTCGTCCGGATCACGTCCTCGGGCCTTCGGGAGAGCCATGCCCACGACGTGGCCATAACCCAGGAAGCGCCGAATTACAGCGGTAATCGGTGAACAGTGGACGGTGGACGGTGGACGGTAGTGAACCAAGATTAGCGGCCGCGTCCCGCGCCATGGCGTGGAAGTCCGCCGCGATCGTTCGCCCTATCCGTTTACTGTCCACCGTCCACTGTCCGCAGAACAGGAGGCTGAGGTGAATATCGTCGTGATCGGAGCCCAGTGGGGCGACGAGGGCAAGGGAAAAATCGTGGATTACCTGGCGTCGGACGCCGGGCTTATCGTCCGCTTTTCCGGAGGGGCCAACGCCGGGCATACCATCGTCCTGGGCAAGGAACAGTACGCCCTGCACCTTGTTCCCTCGGGCATTCTATACCCGGACAAGATCACCGTCCTGGGAAGCGGGATGGTCATCGACCCGGAAGCCCTGTTCGCGGAGCTGGCCATGCTGGAGTCCCGGGGCGTCGACTGGAAGGGGAGGGTCCTGATCAGCGACCGGGCCCACTTGGTCCTGCCCCGCTACCGGGAGATGGACAAGCAGCAGGAGGCGGGCCGCCGAAAACCGATCGGAACCACCGGTCGGGGAATCGGCGTGGCGTATTCCGTCAAGGCTTCCCGGGACGGGATACGCATCGCGGATCTCGAGGATCCGGAGCGCCTGGACACCCTGGAGGAAGGGGACCGGGAATTCCTGGCCCGCTACTCGGACCGGCTTCTTCCCCTGTCCGTGGACCTGGTGGCCTTCCTGCGGCAGCACCGCAACTCCTGGACCCTCTTCGAGGGCGCCCAGGGAGCCCTCCTGGACATCGACACGGGAACCTACCCCTACGTCTCCAGCGGGATGTCCAACGCCTCCGGCGCGGCCGCCCAGGGCGGCATAGGTCCCCGAGCCATCGACAAGGTCCTGGGGGTCTTCAAGGCCTACACCACCCGGGTCGGAAACGGCCCCTTCCCGACGGAGTTCGACCCGGATTCCCAGGGCGCCCTGTGCACCTTCATCCGGGATACCGGCCGGGAGTACGGAGTCACCACAGGCCGGCCCCGGCGCTGCGGCTACCTGGACCTTGTGGCCCTTCGCTACGCCCGATACGCCAACTCCATAGATTCCCTGGTCCTGACCCACTTGGATGTCTACGACACCCTGGACGAGTTCGAGGCCTGCGTGGCCTACAAGATCCGGGGAAAGGTGGTGGAGGATTTCCCCTCCTCCGTGCGGGATCTCAACGATGCCCGGCCCGTCCTGCGCAAATTCCGGGGATGGAAAACACCCCTGGGCGGCGTGCGGACCTGGGACGAGGTTCCCCGGGAAGCCAAGGAGTACATCGCGTTCATCGAGGAGTTCGCGGAAGCTCCCGTGGGGATCGTCTCCGTGGGGTACGAGCGCAACCAGACCCTCGTGAGGGAGAGCCCGTGGACTCGATCCTGATCCTGGACTACGGAAGCCAGTATACCCAGCTGATCGCCCGCAGGATTCGGGAGATCGGAGTCTATGCATCCATCCTGCCCGGGGATGCCAAGCTCTCCGAATCGGAGCTCTCGGGGGTCAAGGGCATCGTCCTGTCCGGCTCCCCCTGGAGCGTGTACGAACCGGGCGCCCCGGCTCCGGATCCGGCGGTGTATAAGTCCGGCCTGCCCGTCCTGGGGATCTGCTACGGCATCCAGCGGATGACCGCGGACTTCGGGGGCCTCGTGCGGACCCTCCCGGATCGGGAGTACGGCCGCCGGGCGGTCCGGGTGGAGGAAGAGAACGCCCTGACCCGGGGACTCCCTTCCTCCTTCCTGTCCTGGATGAGCCACGGGGATTCCGTGGATACCCCCGCCCCGGGCTTCCGCGTCCTGGCCCGCTCGGAGACCGGAATCCCCGCCATCCTGGCCCACGAGTCCAAACCCCTCTGGGGAGTTCAATTCCATCCCGAGGTGACCCACTGCGAGCACGGCCTTGCGATCCTCGGCAACTTCGCTGTCGGGATCTGCGGGGCCTCCCGGGAATGGAGCATGGAGCGGTACGTGGAGGAGGCGGGGGTGCGGATCCGCTCCGCCGCGGGCGGGGGCGACGTTCTCCTACTCATCTCCGGCGGAGTGGATTCGACGGTCGCCGCGGCCCTGGTCCTGAAATCCCTCGACCCGGAACGGGTCCACCTCATGTACATCGACACCGGCCTCATGCGGAAGGGCGAGAGCGAACAGGTCATGCGCACCCTCCGGGGGCTCGGCGCGACCCATGTACACCGGGTGGACGCCGAGGCCGATTTTCTTTCCGTACTGGCGGGCGTCGAGGACCCCGAGGAAAAGCGGAAGCGAATCGGGGACATGTTCATCACCGTCCAGGAGCGGGAGGTCGCGAGACTGGGAATCCCCGAGGCCTTCCTGGTCCAGGGCACCCTCTACACGGACCTCATCGAGTCCGGAAAGGGAGTCGGCAAGAAGGCCCACGTCATCAAGAGCCACCACAACGTCCGCTCGCCCCTTGTGGAACGGAAGCGGCGGGAGGGCCGGGTGGTCGAGCCCTTGGACCGGCTCTACAAGGACGAAGTCCGATCCCTGGGACGCCTGCTGGGGGTCCCGGAGGAGGTCGTCGGCCGGCATCCCTTCCCGGGCCCCGGCCTGGGGGTGCGCGTCCTGGGCGAGGTGACGCGGGAGAAGTGCGAGGTGCTGCGCGAGGCGGACGATATCTATATCTCCGAGCTGAAACGCCGAGGTCTCTACGACGAGATCTGGCAGGCCTTCGCGGTTCTGCTGCCTGTCCGGTCCGTGGGGGTGGCCGGGGACGTCCGCCGCTACGGCTGGGTCCTGGCCCTCCGGGCCATCGTCTCCTCGGACGGGATGACCGCGGACGTGTACCCCTTTCCCATGAAGGATCTTCTGGAGATTTCCAGCCTGATCACCAACCGGGTGCCCCAGATCGGGCGGGTGACCTACGACGTCTCCTCCAAGCCCCCGGCCACGATCGAATGGGAGTAGCGCGAGGCGGGCCGTAGGCCCGCCTCGCGGCGATGAAGCCCTGCGGGCTTCATGGAGTATCCACGACACGAGACCCTGCAGGGCACCGCTGTACGCCCCTGGACCCCGGTTTTCCGATACCGAGAGAATCAATTAGGCAGCGGATGGAAGGCATCTCTCATCCTACACAGCTTTGTGCTTTGCTTAATTCATTGAGGCTTTTTCAAAACTCAGGGAGTTTGGAAAAGTTACCTTGAAATTTGCTCCATTCTCCTCTCTTTTCTCTGTGCCTCTGTGGTTGGATTGTTTAAGTAGTCGCTTTCACGGTTGCACGCCCAGGATGCGGGGCGGATCCAAACGCCAGAGAACGCGCAGGGCGAAGGGCACCGGGGATCCGGAGGACAGGATGAACCGGCCCCGTACGACCGCCGCGGGGCCCTCGATCCGGGCCTCTTCCCAGACCATATCCCGGACTTGGGCCACCGGAAGGGTCTCGAATCGGGCGTACTCCGGGGCGTCCCCGGCCAGGGAACCCGCGGAGAAAAGGTACGTATAGAAGTAGGGGTCCCGCCCCCGGCCCTCCATGGCCCGAAGGAAGGAAGGGTCCGCGCGGTCCGCGGCCCAGGAAAGATCGCCGCGGCGGACGTGATCCCGGAGTTGGGCCAGAAAGTCCCGGGCCGGAGTCGGAAGGGATGCTATGGGATCCTCGGAGGTCTTTGAGGCGGGGGGCGGAACCGGCCGGGCGCCGGCCGGGGGCGCTTCCCGGGTGGCCGGCCTGACCGCGGGCCCGGTTTGAGCGCAGGAGGAGGCCAGGAGCAGAACGAAGGCCGCAACCAGGCCTGCGGCCTGGGTTCCGCGCCTATTGGGAGGGTTCCCCGCGGGGGGCTCGGGCGGGTAGATAGGCGGGTAGTCCGAGCTTCCTTCCGCGGCGGGTTCTCGATCCATACCAGGGCGCCTCCGATCGGGGATCTTCATCCCCGTCCAGTGTATTCCGAATCGAGGGGATTGCAACCCACGGTGCTATCGAGGCGCGCCGAAGGGTTCACAGGCTTCGTATCACCGGGCCCGTCCGCCGGATAATACGCCCGGCCCCCGGAGGGGGTCCGCAAAATGAACCGATCCCCCTCCCGTCCCTCGATATCCTCCGGAAGGAAGGCTTTCCCTCCGCCCCCGGGGGCATCCACGGCGTACCGGGGCAGTTCCAGCCCCGAAAGCCGGCTCCGCAATTCCGCGTAGATCGCAAGGCCCCGGGACAGGGAGCAGCGCAGGTGGGCGGTTCCCGGGGCAAGGTCCCCCTGAAAGAGATAGTAGGGCTGGGCGCCTCTTCGAACCAAGCCGGAAAACAGGCCTTCCAGCACATCGGGATCGTCGTTGATCCCGCGTAATAGGACCGTCTGGACGAATACGGGAATGCCGGCGTCGATCAGGTTCCCCAGCGCCTCGTCCGCCTGGGGCGACAGCTCCCGGGGATGGTTGAAGTGGGTGACCACCCGGAGGGGCCGGAAGGCCCGCAGGAGCCCCACGAGGCCGGGGGTGAAGCGCATGGGGAGGGTGGACGGGCAGCGGGTGCACACCCGTAGGGTGGCTTCCGGACGGGCGGCCCGCAATGAGGACAGGAGGCTCTCGACCCGTCCGTCCGAGGCCACCAGGGGGTCCCCCCCGGAAACCAGGATCTCCCGGATTTCCGGCCGCTCGGCAAGCCACGCGGCGACCGCGGACTGGTCCTCCGGGCTGATGAACCCCCGCTCGGAAGGCAGGAGGGTCCTGCGGAAGCAGTGCCGGCAGTGGACCGCGCACTCCCCGGACGCGCGGAGCAGGGCTCGGGACCGATACTGGCGCACCAGGGACGGAGCCGCGCGGTGCCGGGATTCTCCCAGGGGGTCCGGCAGGGCGTCGGGATCCGGTTCGAACTCCCGGGGCGAGGGCAGGCATTGGGCCAGGATGGGGTCGCCGGGTCCGGCCCCGGCCCCGGCCAGGGAAAGCCAGTAGGGAGTGACGCGAAAGGGCAGGGTATCGGAACCCGCGAGCCGGTCCAGGGCGGCCCGGGTTTCCGGCTCAAGGTGTAGGCGCTCGGCCAGGGCTTCCGCGTCGCGGATGGACTCGGCCAGCTGGGTCATCCAGTCGAGGTCGGTGAACACGATGGCCAAGAGTAGCGGAAGCCGTCGATCGCGGCAATACGGGGACTCGTGTCAGGCGCGGTCCTGGATGACGCGGCCGGTGGCCTTGTCGAGCCGGAAGGTCGCCTTCTTGATCTCCTCCTGGATCTGGAACCGGACTCGGCAAATCTCGATGATCGCGCCCGGAAAGGCCCCCCCGTGGATTTCCACGAAGGCGTGCTCGTCCGCATCCAGCTTGGGCAGGAGGTCGGAGATCAGGACGGAAAGCTCGGAGGCGGCCTTGTCCAGCTCTTTTTTCAGGGTGTCCAGCTTCTGGCTGGGGCGGATCTTGCTGAGCTCCTCCAGTTTTTCCCTCTTCATCCGGATCAGGCGAAGCCGCTCGTTGGCGAGGTCCAGTCTCTGCTGGACGGTGAAATCGATCCCGACGTGCACGTAGGTGGTCTGTCCCGTATCGGAGCCGATCCATCCGCAACGCACCCCGTGGACGGCGAAGGTTTCCCCGGACAGAATCCTCCCCTTGTCCCCCATCTCCAGCATTCCCAGGGTGAACAGGCGGCAGGAGACCAAGGATCCCGGAATGAAGACGTCCCCCCGTACGGCTATACGGCAGTTCTGGGCGAACTTGGCCCTCAGCACGCCTCCCGCCTTGAGGAACCCCTTTTGATGCCCGATTAAGCCGCCGGCGCAGGTGATGTCCTTCTTGGCGTTCACGTCGAAGACGTCCATCGTGTCCTTGGCAACGATGGATCCTCCGGAGTGGAACTTGAACCCGTCCCGGACGGGGCCCTCGATGGTCACGTCCCCGGGAAAGACGATATGGCCCGTGTGGTAGCCCACGCCGCCCTTGGCGACCAGGACTTCCTCCACGTCGATCCGGTTGCCCGAGAGCAGGAAGCGGCCGTCC
>JAAYUR010000075.1 GCA_012517645.1 Treponema sp. | reverse complement strand
TCGGAGCGCCCTTCATCGAACCGGGGGGGCATGAGCCTGGCCCGTGTCCGGGAGCTCTGGGGAAGGACGACCTTCACGGTCCTGGACTTCGAGACCACCGGACTGGACTCCCGGGTGGACCGGATCTGCGAGATCGGGGCCGTGCGGCTTTCCGCCTCGGGTACCGAAATCGCCAGCCTGGACCTCCTGGTCAACCCGGGTATTCCGATCCGGCCGGAGGCTTCCCGGGTCAGCGGGATCTCGGACGAAATGGTGAGGGACACCCGGCCCGTGGAGGCTGCCCTTCCGGAGCTTTTGGCCTTCCTGGGGGACTCGGTGATCGTGGCCCACAACGCCTCCTTCGACCTGGGCTTCCTCCGGGCCGCGGCGGAGCGGCCGGGCCGGACTGTCCCGCCCAACCCCGTGGCGGACACCCGGGACCTCGCCCGGGAGGCCTTCCCCGGCCTGCCCTCCTACGCCCTCCAGAGCCTGGCCCGCTCCTTCGGCCTGGCCCCCGGCAACGCCCACCGGGCCTGCGACGACGCCCGCACCTGCGCCCGCCTCCTGGCCCTCTGCGTACAAGCCGCCCCGGCCTCATCCGAAGGACCCCGAAGGGAGAGCAATCCGGCGCCATGAATCCGAGCCCCGCCCCGGACGCCGCGGACCGCCGCGCCCGAGCCCTGGTCGTCGTATCTTCCCTGTTGCTGCTCATAGAGGGAGCCCTGGTGCTGTCCTCCGCCTCCCCGGGACTTCGAGCGGTTTCGGCCGTCCCCGAATCCCGCCGGAGCGTCCCGTCCGGTCCGGCCGCTTCCCGCCTCGACGCGGCCTCTCCGGCCGCCGGAGAGATTCCCGCCCGGCCCGCCGTCTTCCGCACCTCCCGGATTATCGACCCCGTCGGAAATCTCGATGCCGCGGCTCGGGCCCTTAGGCTCGACGCCCTCCGGGGACGTTCCTTGGAGGAAGCGGCCACGGCGGGACGGGCCTGGGCCCGCCTCGCCGCTGCGGACGGGGCCATCACCGAGCGGGAACTGGCCTCCATTCTGCCTTCCTCGGCCTTCATTCTTGCCCGGACATCCCCGGACGATTATGTGGACGACATCCGCCTGTCCGCGGAGGGCTCCGATACCTTCGCCCGAGCCTACAAGCCCATCGCCCGGGCCCTGCCCGGCTCCAACGCCGCGGGAGCCCGGCTGGAAGCCGTCCTGGGTGAAATCCACGCGGTCCGGAATGCTCTGCGTCGGCCGCCCGAGGGCTCCGAGGACGGAAGCGCCGGCGCCCCGGCCCGGGTTTCCCGCGGCTCCCCGCCCGACGAGGCCGCCCTTCACGCCCCCGTTCCCCGGGGACAGAGGTGGATCGCCTCCGCGGAGGATCTCAAGAAAACCCATCGCCACGCCCTGGATATCTTCTTTCTAGGCGAGGGGGAGCGGGGAAGCGCGGAGAAGGGCCCTGCGATCCGGTCCATGAGCCCCGGCCTCGTGGTGGCCGCCGCGGACGACTGGGTCGGGGGCGAGGGGGCCGCCAAGTACCGCCGGGGGGGACTTACGCCCCGGGCCGGGAACGGGGCGGTCATTTACGACCCCGGGACCCGGCGGTACTACACGTATTTCCATATGCACGACGTCTCCGTCCGGCCCGGGCAATGGGTGGAGGCCGGGGAGGTCCTGGGCCGGGGCGGGAACACCGGCACGAACGCCCGCAAGCGGGGCCACGGCGGTCACCTTCACCTGGAAATATACCGGGCCTCCGAGGACCGGGCCCTGGACTGCTGGGAGCTCCGGGACCTGGTGCTGTCGCTTTGACCCCTTCCAGGACTTGGAACCATAGGAACGACAGGATCAACAAGATGAAGAACAGATGAACAGGATAGGGAATAAATATAATTAATATATATAATTATCCTGTTCATCCGAGTTCTATCCTGTCCATCCTGTCAAGTATTTTTGAAAAAACCGACCGGCGCGCTATATTATTAGAGCGACCCAAGGAGGTTCTACGATGAAACGGTTTTTCCTTGTTCTTGCGGCCTTCTCCCTGATCGCCGCGGGCGCGACCGCACAGACTTTGGAAGGTTTCCAGACCGCGTTCCAGACCTTCGCGGACGACATGGCCGGGGTCCTGGCCGCCAACTCCACGGTTGGGAACGTCTGGTCCCACGCCTATGTCGGGGGCTTCCCCCGCTTCGGGGCCGGCCTCGCGGTGGGCGCCAACTTCGTGCCCGCGGACTCCGCGGAACCCCTCTTTACGGCGGCCGGCGCATCCCTGCCGTCCGAACTCGCGAACCTGGGAATCCCCATCCCCGCGGCGGCCCTCTCCTTCAAGATAGGCCTTCCCTTCCTGAACATGGACGTGGGCGTCAAGGGCGGCCTCATCCCGGACTCCGCGTCCGGAGCTCTATCCGGCATGGGCGTGAACGCGACCTACGAGACCCTCGGGGTGAATCTCCGGTACGCCCTGCTCAAGGACCGGCTGGTAATTCCCGCCGTGTCCATCGGGGCGAGTTGGAACTACATTAAGGGTTCTGTGGCCACGGGCTTGGGTGTGGGTGATACTACATATACCTACGCGATTTATGAATTGACCGTTACGGATCCTGATTTAACATTGGACTGGGAAGCCAATACGTTTGACTTCACTCTACAAGTCTCAAAGAATCTATTAATATTCACTCCATATGCTGGGACAGGACTAACGATCGGCAGTACATCAGTGAACGGGGGCATGTCAGCTGAAACCCATGTCACAAATACAAGCACATCTGAAGTTGACAATCCTGCAGATATCGTCGCTCTTGAACAAGCTGCCGGAGTAACCATCTCCGACCAGGGCTTCCTGGTCTCCGCCACATCCAACGCACCGACGATCCGCATCTACGGGGGAACCAGCATCAACATCCTGATCCTCAAGCTGGACCTCATGGCCTCCTACGTCCCGGCCACCCAGGCCCTGGGCGCCCAGGTGATGGCCCGGATCCAGCTCTAGATCCCGACTCGGACGTCTCGATCGATTCGGTGCGCGGCCGCCCTCCAGGGCGGCCGCTTCCTATTCTTCCGCCCCCCGCACCCGACGGGACAGCCTCGGTCCGCCCCCGGTTTGACAGGATCGGTTCCCCGTATATGATGTACCCATGAGCACCACGCGCGTGAGCTACGACCTGGTCGTCCTGGCCGGGGACGTGGGCGGCACCAACACCAACCTGGCCCTGATCGGCAAGAAGGGCGGAACCTTCTCCACCCTGATCGAGCGGCACTACTCCACCCGGGCCGAGACCTCCTTCCTGGCCCCCCTGGGCCGCTTCCTGGAGGAGGCCCGGATCGAGGTCCCCGGCTTCCGGCCCGACCTGGCCTGCGTCTCCGGGGCCGGGCCCGTGAAGGACGGCCGGATCCGCCTGACCAACGCCCCCTGGGACATCGACGGGGCGGAGATCAGCCGGGAATTCGGGCTTCGGACCTTCCTGATCAACGACTTCACCGCGGTGTCCTACGGCGTACTCCTATTGGACCCCGCGGACGAGTCCCAGCTCCGTCCCCTGGCCGGCCGGAACACGGCGTTCCCCGATCCGGTTCCCGGCGGGGTCAAGGCCGTGATCGGGGCGGGCACGGGCCTTGGGGTGGGCTACGTCGTACGCGTGGGGGACCGGACTACGGCCTTCCCCTCGGAGGGGGGGCACGTAAGTCTCCCGGTCTACGACGAGGAGACCCGGGCCTTCTCCCGGTGGCTCGAGGACAAGTACGGCTTCCCGCCCGGGGCGGAGGCGGGGGTCTCCGGGCAGGGCATCGGCCACATCTTCGACTTTTTGGCGGAACGGGAAGCGTCCTCCGGCCGGGCCCTCTCCGCGGCGGACGCCGCCATACTGGCCCTGCCCGAGCCGGAACGGCCGGCCCGGATCGCCGCGGCTTCCCGGGAGAGCTTCCTCTGCGGCCGGGCCCTGGAGGTCTTCGTGAAGCTCTACGCCCGCTGCGCCGCCGACGCCGCGGCCTGCTTCCTGCCCTACGGGGGCCTCTATCTTGCCGGCGGCATCGCGTCCAAGAACGAGGGCTGGTTCCTGGAGGACTTCCGGTTCATGGAAATGTTCCAGCGAAGTTACCGCGCCCATATACGGGAGATCCTGGCCCGGGTGCCCGTGTATATTGTGAAGGATTACGGTATCTCCCTGTACGGGGCCGCGAACGCGGCCGTATCCCTGATGTGAGGGAATTGAAGCTCGGATCGGATCCGCGGCAATGGAGGAACCACCATGATGACCGAAGCGTTGCGCCGGGATATGGAATCCAAGGGTATCGACGTGGACCTGACCCTTTCGATCCTCAAGGACTTCAACGAGGGATTCTACGACTCCGTCCGGCCGGTCAAGGCCGCGGGGGTCCCCGCGGTGGACAACCGCACCGTCATCTCCCTGGACAAGGGGCTGTCCTACGATCTTCCCGCGGAGGAAGCCCGGCGGCGCCTGGCGGACTTGGACCTCCCCCTGCCCGCCGCCGCCCTGGACGAGGGGGATCGGCTTCGCTTTCCTCAGGCGGCCCTGTCGGAACTCGGGGAACGTCTCTTTCCCCGGACGGCCTACGGGATCCTGAACGGAGGGTCCGCGACCAGCTACGCGGATCGTAAGAAGAACCAGGCCTTCGGCCTCGACGTCTTTTCGGCATTGGAAGGACCCTTCGAGGAGCTGGCCCCCCTCTGCGAGGGCCGCCCCAAGGGGATCACCCCGGCCTACATCAACCCCGACGGGTCCCCGGGGGCCTCCTTCCTCCAGTTGAAGCTTCGGGCTCGGCTCCTTGCGGCCCTGGCCTATCGACGAAAGTACGGCGATTCTGAGCGGCCCGTGCTGCCCCTCTTCCAGATGACAAGCCTGGGTACCGATGCGGAGCTCTCCCGGGCCTACGAGGTCTACGAGGAGGAGGAGATCCTCCGCCCCCTGGCGGAATCCCTGGGTACTCCCGCCTGTTCCTTCCTTACCGGTGTCCAGCCCCTGATCGGGGCGTATTCCCATTCCGAGGCGGGGCGACCCAAGACGATCTTCGACCGGGCCTACGGCAAACCGGATTCCTCCCTGCCCCTGCCCGGGGGACACGGCCAATGCTTCCGGGTTCTGGCGCCGGCGTTCCGAAGCCTGAGGGACTCGGGGGTTCGGTACGCCTACCTGGGAAACGTGGACAACCTGGGCTACCTGCCGGACCCCGTCGAGATCGGCCTGCTGGCCCTCTCGGGACAACCTGCCGCCTTCGACTTTTCCGTCCGGACTCCCGTGGACGTGAAGGGAGGGATCCTGGTGGAGACCTCCGACGGACGTCGTCTGGTGGCGGACATCGGGCCGGCCATCGCCTTCGCGGAGCTTCAACGCCTGGAGGACCAGGGAGCCACAATCCTCTTCAACTGCGCCACCGGCCTCTTCGACCTGGACTGGCTGGTGCCTCGCCTGGACGAGGTCGCCCGGACCCTGCCGGTCCGGTTCACGGACCAGGACAAGGACGCGGGACGCTACTCCCAGGCCGAGCAGGTGACCTGGGAGGTCACCGGGATCCTGCCTTCCTTCCTGGCCTTCGCGGTCAACAAGTACGACCGCTTCATAGCGGCCAAGATGCTTGCGGAAACCCTGCTTACCAGCGGGGTGGGATCGGACGACCCTAGGCTGCCCGCGGACCTGGCGGCGACCTCCAGCCTTCTCCGGGCGGGTCTTGAGTGGAAGCTGGCCGGCCCCTACGGCATGGAGCTCTGGGACGGCCGCTGGACACCTCGGGACATGACCTAGCTCCCCCTCGGAACGTGCCCCTCATCGGATCCGCTCGACCTCCACCGGGATACCGTGCATGACGCAGGCCGTGGAGGGATGGCTCCCCTCCGTTCCGGTCAGCATGTTCGCGGAACCCCCGAGATCCTCCGACACCGCGTCTCCGAAGCCTGCGGGATCCGTCGCGGGATCGTACCAGGCTCCCTCGAAGAGGCTGACGGTGCCCGGAAGGATGGAATCCGACAGCTCCGCAGAGGCCCGGGTCGCACCCCGGGCGTTCCGGATTCTAACCGCGGAGCCGGGCAGGATGCCCCGGGAGACGGCGTCCCGGGGATGGATCGTCAGGACCGCTTCTCCCCGGGAAACGGATCCCTTCGGGTCCCCGCCCTGGGAATGGGTGCGCAGCGGCGACTTAGGGCTTATAAGGAGCAAGGGAAGCCCCGGTTCCTCGGCCGCCGGCCTCCATACGGGGACGGGGGGCAGGCCCGTGTCCCGGGACCAAGCTTCGCCGGAAAGCTCGACCAAGCCCGAGGGAGTGCCCAGGGAATGGGCCGCGGGATCCCTGGCAAAATCGGCCAGCCCCGTCCGCTCCTGCTCCGGGGCAAGGTAGATCCCCGTCTCCCGGAAGGCATCGTGGTCGGGCACCTCGGAATCCTTAAGAAAGGAGTCCAGCCATTCCCGGGGGGACCTTCCCTCGGTGAAGACGCTCCCAATGCCCATCCGGTCCGCCAGGTCCGAGAAGATGTCATAATCCGTCCGGGCGGAACCCTTTAGGGGGCAGGCGGCCTTCTTATAGGCCAGCCAGTTGCCGGCCCAGGGTATGCCGATGTCCTCCTTTTCCAGGGGCGAGGCGGCGGGCAGGACGACGTCGCAGTGCCGGGCGGTGGGGGTCAGGAACATCTCGTGGCAGACCGCGAACTCCAGGGCCTTGAAGGCCCGGACGCTCTTGGCCAGGTCCCCCCCTTGGTTCAGGAAATTCGAGCCGCAGACGTACGCCGCCCGTATGTCCGAGGGATAGCCCCCGGAGCGTCCCTCCAGGATCGCGTCGGGCCAGCGCAAGACCGGGACGCCGGGGTTGTCCGGCCGGGAAAGCTCATCCAGGGTGCCGACCTTCGGCCCCGGAAGGCGATTGTTGATGGAGCCGGTGGATCCCCCCAGCCGGCCGAAGTTCCCGGTGGCCAGCTGTAGGGCGACCGAGAGGCGGAAGGGATCCTCCCCGGCGTATACCCGCTGGATCGAGTATCCGGGCAAAAGCAGGGCCGGCTTTGTCCGGCCGTATTCCCGGGCCAGACGGCGGATGTCCTCGGCGTGGACGCCGCAGACGCCCTCGGCCCAGGCCGGGTCCCGGGGGCCGCCCCCGTCCCGGCCCAGGACGTAGGCGGCAATCTCGTCGAAGCCCCGGGAATGACGACGGGCGAACTCCGGATCCGCGAGGCCTTCCGACAGGAGCACGTACAGGACAGCAAGCATCAGGGCCGCGTCCGTCCCCGGCCGGACGGGTATCCACCAGGCGTCGGTCCTTCGGGCCGTTTCCGTGTACCGAGGGTCGATATAGATCACCCGGGCGCCGTTCCGGCGGGCCTCCAGCAGGCGGGATGGAAGCTCCGTCCCCAGCCGGGCTTCCAGTATGTTGGCTCCCCAGAGGATGACCAGCCCGGCATGCCGCAGGTTGGCCGGGTCGAAGCCGCTCCTCTTGGCATCCGATCCGAAGAGGTAGGGCAGGGCGAAGCGGGCCGCCCCGTTGGAATAGTTGCCCGTAAGGACCGTCGCACCCCCGGCCGCGTTGAGAAACCGGGTGGTCAAGGTCTGGGTATCGTGGAGTGCGCCGGTTGAACCCGAACTCGAGAGGTTCAGAACCGAGCCGGGGCCGTGGCGTGAACGAACATCTCCCAGACGGCGGGCCGTCAGGTCCAAAGCCTCGTCCCAGGAGGCGGCACGAAAGTCACGGGAGCCCCGGTCCCCGACCCGGATCAGGGGCTTCAGGATCCGGTCCGGGGAGAGATGGAAAGCGGGAAGATCCCGTCCCCGGCGGCATCCCGCCAATCCGGCGGGAGCCGCGGAATTCTTCAGAATCCGGATCGGGCGTCCGCTTTCGACCTCCACCGCCAGGGGACAGGCGTTGCCCCCGCAGTCCTTGCCGCAGAAGGTGGGAAGTATCATGCCGGCTCCGTCATGACGGCAAGGCTATGGCGATGACTTCCTCCATGGTCTCCACGGGATGGAACATGATGCCCTTCTTCACATGGTCCGGGATCTCGTCCAGGTCCTTCTCGTTGGCCTTGGGAATGATGATCTCCCGGATCTTGTTCCGTCGGGCGGCCACGGTTTTCTCCTTGAGCCCCCCGATGGGCAGGACCTGTCCGGTCAGGGAAAGCTCCCCGGTCATGGCCAGCCGGTCCTTTATCTTCCGGTCCAGGACCAGGGAGAGCAGGGCCGTGGCCATCGTGATGCCCGCGGAGGGGCCGTCCTTGGGAGTGGCGCCTTCCGGAATGTGGAGATGGATCTGCCGGCCCTCGAAGTAATCCGCTCCCACCCCGTATTTCTCGGCGGCCAGGTGCCGGACGTGGGTATAGGCTATGCCGGCGGATTCCTGCATGACCGCCCCCATCTGTCCGGTCAACTTGAAGCCCTCCTTCCCGGGATTGGCCATCGCCTCGATGATCAGGGTATCCCCCCCCATGCTGGTCCAGGCCAGGCCGACGGACATCCCCGGTCGGGTAGCGCGCTTTACCTCGTCCTCCCGGAAAAGGGGCTTGCCCAAATACTTCTGCACCGCGGGCTTGTCCACCTTGAACTTGGCTCCGGCCTTGCCCTCCAGCACGATGGACCTGGCGATCTTGCGGTGGATCTTGTCCAGGTACTTCTCGAAGTTCCGGACCCCCGCCTCCCGGGCGTAGGACTCGGCAATGAAGATCAGGGCGTCCCGGGTGTACCGGACCGTCCCCTTCTTGATCCCGTTCTTTTCAAGGGACTTCGGGATCAGGTAGTGCCGGGCTATCTCCAACTTTTCCGTGTCCACGTAACCGGGAAGCTGGATGATCTCCATCCGGTCGATCAAGGGTCCCGGGATGGAATCCAGGGTGTTGGCCGTCACGATGAAGAAAACATGGGAGATGTCGAAGGGCAGGTCCAGGTAGTGGTCCCGGAACGCGAAGTTCTGTTCCGGATCCAGGGCTTCCAACAACGCGCTGGAGGGGTCCCCCTGGTAGCTGGCCCCCATCTTGTCGATCTCGTCGATCATGAAGACCGGGTCCCGGCTCTTGGTGATCTTGAGGCCCTGGACGATCTTGCCCGGCAGGGCTCCAACGTACGTCCTCCGGTGCCCCTTGATCTCGGCCTCGTCCCGCATACCTCCCACGGAGAAGCGGAAAAACTCCTTGCCCAGGGCCCGGGCTATGGATCGACCCACGCTGGTCTTGCCGACCCCCGGGGGTCCCACCAGGCAGAGGATGGAGCCCTTGGCGTCCTTCTTGAGCTTTCGAACCGCAAGGTACTCGATGATGCGGTCCTTGACGTCCTTTAGCCCGTAGTGGTCGGATTCCAGGATGTCCTGGGCTTTCTTCAGGTCGAAGTCCCCGTTGACCGAGGAATTCCAGGGCAGGCTGGAGATCAGGTCCAGCCAGTTCCGGGTAACGATGAACTCCGAGGAGTTCGGATCCATCAGGTTGAACTTCTCCAGTTCCTGCTCCACGATCTCCTTGATCTCTCCCTGGAACCCGAAGCTTTCGATTTTTTCCTTGAATTTCTGGTAGTCCGAGCTCTTGGAGTCCGTGGGCATGCCCAGTTCGCTCTTGATGGCCTTGAGCTCCTCCTTGAGGAAGTACTCCCGCTGGTTCTTCTCGATGCGCTCGTTGATCTCCTGCTGGACCCGCTTTTGGATCTTAAGAAGCTCCTGCTCTTTTTTGATGAACAGCAGGACCCGCTCCATCCGGTCCTTGACGTTGAGCATTTCCAGGATCTTCTGCTGCTCGTTCTTATCCAGGTTCAGGATGCTCGCGATGAAGTCCGCGATCTTTCCCGGGTGGTCGATGTTGACCATGTTGAGCCGCATCTCCTCGGAAAAGAGGGGATTGTTCTCGGAGATCTGCTTCATCTCCGAAAGCAGGGCCCGGGTCAGGGCTTTTACCTCGTCCGCGTCCTCGATCTCCTCGTCCAGGTATTCCACGGCGGCGACGATGGGACTCTGCTTGGTGAGAAACTTCTTGACCTTGAACCGTTTGAGGGTCGAGATGAAGATGTTAACCGATCCGTCGGGCAGGTTGATGCGCTTTACGATCTTGGCCACCGTACCCACTTGGTGAAGATCCTGGGCCGTGGGTTTCTCGAACTCGTTCTTGATCATAACGAGTCCCACAATTCCGTCGGCCTGCATGGCCTCGTCGACGGTTCCTACGTCGTCGCCGTTTCCTACCATGATGGGGGTGAAGATCCCCGGGAATATAGGCTTGCCCATGAGGGGAATGATCGGGATCTTGGCGGGCAGAAGCTGATCGATAGGGATGATCTCGTTGTCCGGCATATCAGGCTCCTTTCTGATAATTCCGACCTATAAAATACGAGGATTGAACCGGTCCGGCAAGGTTTTCAGACCGTTTTGACGAAGATTGAGGGATTCCGATGCTGCTTGCAGGGGTATCCGGCGTTATACCAGCACCGATTGCCGGGCCCTGCGAATCCTGCCGGGATCCAGACGGCAGCCGGGCACCTGGATGATCTCCTCCGCAACGCGGTTCCCCATCCGCAGGCAGACCTCCGGGGGCTTTCCTTCCAGAACCGCGGCCAGGAAGCCCGCCGCGAAGGCGTCACCGGCTCCCGTCTCGTCCATGGGGGTTAGAGCCCGGACCGGACTGTCGATCCTCCGGTCCCCGTAGGACCAGATCGCCCCGCGTTCCGCGCGCTTGACGATGAGCTCGAACCGGGAGGCCGCGAAGAGGGACAGAGCCTCGTCCAGGGGCAGACCCGCTAGGGCACGGAGCTCGTCCTCGTTCACGAAGACCCATTCGCAGTACTCCTCGAAGGCGTCCAGGAAGAAGGCCGCGTTCCGGTTGGCCAGGGAAAAACTTGCCGCGTCCACGGCTACCCGCATCCCCGCGCTGCGACCACGTTCCAGAATGTGGATGAACAGCTCCCTTCGGGATGCGACGAAACCGTCCACGTACAGGATGGCCCCGGGGACGAAGGTTCGCTCGGGGATCTCGGGTATGGAGAGTTCCCCCGCGGCGCCGGGGGACACCACGATGGCCCGGGATCCGTCCTCTCCCACCAGGGCCAGGAAAATTCCCGTAGGATGGTTCTTCTCCACCGCCAGGAATTCGGCCCCCGCTTCCTCCATATCCCGACGGAACAGGTCCGCGAACCGGTCCCGGCCGACGGCCCCCACGAAGCGGCCCCGCAGCCCGAGTAGGGCTGCTACCCGTATCGTATTGGCGGCCCCGCCCCCGGCCACGAAGATGGGCTCCGGAACCGCCAGGAGCAGGTCCTCCATCCGGTCGTAGGGGACATGGTTGGTGGTCAGATTATGAACGCCCAGGTAGGGCGGATAGTCGGAGTCCACGAAGGAGATCACGTCCAGCAAGGCGTTACCGATTCCCACAAGTTCCATGGATTCTCCTGGATCATGGGCGCGCTAGGGTTCGACTGATTTCTGCCTTCTCCGTAGTCTATCACGGTTGGCATGGGGCGGCAACGCAAACCATGGGTCCAGATGCTACCACTCGTCCTATGGACCAAGGTTCCCTCCGGTTGACGAAGGACGGTCCCCATGGTAATGTCCGCCGAAGCGGGCGCTTGGCTCAGCTGGTCAGAGCGCCTGGTTTACACCCAGGATGTCGGGGGTTCAAATCCCTCAGCGCCCATTAGGAACGTCCGGTCGGCCTTTGGCCGCCCGGACGTTCCTATTTGGAGGGCGCTGAGAGATGACGCCGCGCTCGAATAGCGCGCACGACAATCGGTTCCCTACGCCAAACGGGCACAGCCCGTATTTGAACCGGAGCGCCGTGGCGAGCGAATGCTAGCCCGAGGCGCAGGGATGCGCCGAGAGGCGCGCAGGCGGGTCCGAGCTTCGAGACAGGAGGTCGAGAAGCGAGGACCAAATCCCTGTGCGCGCGTTAGAAAGCCGATCGACTATCCAGGCCTCGGTTCCGGATGTATACTTTCCTGGGGCCTCCCCGCCGGAACCAGGACTCCCCCCGGACACCTGCCGCGGGACTCGGATTCCCCTGCGACCTGCGGGTCCGGGCAGCCTTCGATTTTGACGGATATACCGAGCGGTTTTACCCGGACGACCCTGAAAACCCGGAATCGGAGATGGACATCGACATTCCCGCGACTCCCGGGGATCCCGGCCCCTCGGGATAGCAAGAACCATCAAGCTCCGGTCGCCGCAACGGCTGGTATAGCCCCTGCGGAAACGGATCCGGATGCTCCACTCGGGGCGGTCATGGCGGCCGCGGCGACGCGCATGAAAGGAGTTGGGATGTCGGACACGGAGGCGGGGAAATCAGCGGCGACGGAGAAAGAAGAAGTTCGAGCCCTCCTCGTCCTGGACGACGAGTACGGAGCCAACTTCCTGATCGAGGACGAGATCCCGAACATCCGGACCCAGCTTCTGCGATACGGGTGGGAACTCACGACCGCCGCGGTCCAGGAAGAGATTCGGCCCTGCCCATGGGGCGCCCGCAACGCGGGGCAGACGTCCTTCCGGCCCGACCTCAGGGTCCGGGATCTTGGAGATCCGGGCCGGTACGACGTGATCATCCTGCTGCCCGGCAAGAGCCAGGCGAAGCTGCGGGACGACCCGGGCTTCCTTGCCTTTCTTCGCCGCGCGGCGAATCTCGGGAGGGTCATCGCGGCCTGGTGCCGTTCCGGCCGCATCCTCGCGAAGGCGGGAGTCCTGGAAGGCGTAAGGATCGTCGGTAAGCCGGAATACCGCGCCGAGTACGAGGCCGCGGGGGCGTTCCCGGCGGCAACAGGGTCCCGGGAGGAGACGTGCCCTCCGGTTTCGGACCGAGGGATCGTCACGACCTTGCGGAGTAAGTTCTTCCGGACCGCAATGTGCGAGGAGATCCGGAAGACCGTGGAGTCCTCGGTGCCGCGGCTCGCCCTGAGGCGTCCCCCCCCGAAATCGCGGGCATCCGCTCTCTCCTTCGCCGTTTACGCCCGGAAAGGACAGGAGTTCGAAGCCCGAATTTTGGTGGAAAGCCTGAGGACCTTCGGAGGCGTTTTGGGGGAAGCGCCGGTAAGCATCCTCTTTCCGACGGATTCTCCGTTACGGGAGGGTCCGGATCGAGAGCTCCTGTCGCGGCTGGGCGCCGCCCTCATCCCCTTCCGGGGAGACCCCAAGGTCATGGCGCATCCCCTTTCGGACAAGTCCGCCGCCGCCGCGGAAGCGGAGCGCAGGGCGGACGGGAAGACCGAAGCCCTGGCCTGGCTGGACGCGGACACGATCTTCCTGGACGAGCCCGGGGACTTCCTGCTTCCTTCGGGAATTGCCTTGGCAGGACGGCCGGTTCATCACACCCTCATAGGATCTCCCTGGGACGAGCCGGTATCCCCTCTCTGGGAACTGCTCTACGAGGAAGAGAGTGTGCCGATCGCGAATGTGTTTCCTATGGTGACCACCGTGGATCGGAGGAGGATCCGGCCCTATTTCAACGCGGGCTGCCTGGTCGTGCGGCCGGATCGGCGGATCCTACGCACCTGGTACGCGGAGCTGGCCCGACTCCTTCGAAGCCCCGGGCTTGTCGAGGAGAGCGCGAAGATTCCTCGGGGTTCGCTCTTCCTGCACCAGGCGATCCTCTCCGCGGTCATCCTATCCCGGATCCCCAAGGAACAGATCGCGGAACTGCCCTTCCGGTACAACTACCCTCTTGCCCTTCACCGACACTGTCCGGCGGACCTGCGGCCCGAGTCCTGGAACGCGCTCGCGACGCTCCGGTACGACAACCTGGAAAACCTGTCGGGGGGCGGGTGGAAAACCCTGCCCGCGCAGGGCGTCACGGCACGCTGGCTTGCGGAGCGTTTCGGCGGTTGAGGCACTCTCGAGGGCGTCCGGGGTACGGCTCCGGCAACCTTCAGCCTTCGGGCCTCAGGATATAGAGATCCCCTCCGCTCCCAGGATTAGCTCCGAGTAGGTCCTCTTCTCGATGGCCGACTCCGGCACTCCGGCCTTGGCCAGGGCGGCTATCAAGCCGGCCCTCGCCTCTTCCACCGCGGCCGGGGAATCGGTCGGCAAGAGCCGCTCGATCTCCAGGAACGACCCGGCGCCCTCGACCCGGAGGATTTCCAGGGTCATGCCCTCGTAGTCATAGGCGACGCCTATCTTGCGCTTCCGGTAATAGGGCTCGCAGCCGATCCGCCGGACGAACTCTTCGAACACCGCGGGGTCCGAGATCTCGAACTCCCGCTCCAGGTTCATCTCGAAACCGCCCTCGATGCGCTTGGACTTGAAGGTGACCACGAAGGTGTCCCCCTCCGAGCGGATCCGGAAGCCCCGGGTACCCCGTTTTTCCCGCCAATCCGGGCCGTGCCAATAGGAATCGGTCTTGTCCACCCTCTTGAGATGCCGGGCGAACGACGCGACCCTTCGTTCCACGGCCTCGGGATCCTGGATCCGGGCCTTGAGTTCGACCTCCAGCATTTCAGTCTTTCATCCGCAGAACCGGCGGATCGTAGCCCTCCGGAGGCTCCAAACCCAGAAGGAGCGCGCAGGTGGCCGCCAGGGAGCTTATTCCCAAGCCGGACTCGAGTTCCGTCTCGTACTCGCCCTTGTATCCGGGGTCGTAGATCACGCACGGCACTGGGTTCAACGAGTGGCTGGTCTTGGCCTTCGGGGTTCCGTCGGGCTTCCGGGAGACCTGTCCGGTCTTCTTGTCGTGCTCGTACATGTCGTCCGAGTTGCCGTGATCCGCTGTCAGGATCAGGATACCCTCGGCCTTCTCCACCGCGGCGCGCAGACGGCCGATCTGCAGGTCCATGGCCTCCAGGGAGCAGACCACCGCCGGGAAGACCCCGGTGTGCCCGACCATGTCTCCGTTGGGAAAGTTGACCCGGATAAAGCCGTACTTTCCGGAGGGTATCTCCTCCAAGAGTCGGTCCGTTATCTCCGCGCATTTCATCCAGGGCCTCTGCTCGAAGGGAAGCCGGTCGCTGGGGATCTCCACATAGTCCTCCAGGGACTCGTCGAACTTGCCGGTGCGGTTCCCGTTGAAGAAGTACGTGACATGGCCGAACTTCTGGGTCTCCGAGATGGCCAGCTGTCGGACTCCGGATGCGGCCAGGTACTCGCCCAGGGTGCGGTCGATGGACGGGGGCTCCACAAGGTACTGGGACGGCACATGCAGGTCCCCGTCGTACTCCATCATCCCCGCGTATTGGACCTTGGGACGACGAACCCGGTCGAACTTGTCGAAATCGTCCTGCTCGAAGGCGGCCGTGAGTTCCAAGGCACGATCTCCCCGGAAGTTGAAGAAAATCACCGAATCCCCGTCCTCGATGGTACCGACCGGCTTGCCGTCCTTTACCACCACGAACTCTCGCAGATCCTGGTCGATCACCGTCGGCTTTTCCGCCCGGTAGGCCAGCACGGCTTCCCGGGCGCTCGGGAAGGCCCGCCCTTTCCCCAGGACATGGGCTTCCCAGCCCCGCCGGACCATCTCCCAATCCG
>JAAYUR010000340.1 GCA_012517645.1 Treponema sp. | reverse complement strand
TTGACTCGGCGATGGAAGAAGCGGCATGACGGGGGCGATTTCCACCAAAAAAATCATGCGATTTGGTATTGACAGAAGGGCTCAGTATAATGGAGGCCAACCTGACCAGCGCCTTCCTGGTGTCCAAGCGGGTGGCCCGGGGGATGATCGAGCGGCGCTCGGGGAAGATCGTGAACGTCTGCTCCCTCCAGAGCGAGGTGGGCCGTCCCTCGATCGCACCCTACGCAGCCTCCAAGGGGGCCCTGAAGATGCTGACCCGGGGTATGGCTGTGGAGTGGGCCAAGCACGGGATCCAGGTCAACGCGATCGGGCCGGGGTACTTCAAGACCGAGATGACCAAGGCCCTGGTGGAGGATCCCGACTTCGACCGCTGGATCCGGGGCAGGACTCCCGCGGGGCGCTGGGGGGATCCGGAGGAGCTGGTCGGGCTTCTCGTATACCTGTGCTCCCCGGCGTCCTCCTTCGTGAACGGACAGATCGTCTACGTGGACGGGGGACTCCTGGCGGGGATATAGGAGCGCGGCGGTATCGGATTCGACGGGCGACAGGGTCGAGGACGTCTACCGAAGAGCGGCCGCCTCGTCAATAGCCTTCAGCACCCCCGCGTCCAGCTTGGGCACCAAGTCCAGGGCCTTCATGTTCTCGGCCACCTGCTCGGGACGGCTGGCCCCGGTGATCACGGTGCTGACCCGGGGGTTCCGGGCGCACCAGGCTATGGCCAGCTGGGCCGGGGTCGCCCCCAGGTCCCGGGCGATGGGCTCCAGGCGCTTGGCAGCGGCCACCTTCCGGGGAAGCTCGGGGTCGTCCCGGAGCCACTCGTAGCCGGACAGGGACAGGCGGCTCCCCTCTGGGATGCCGTCGGCGTACTTGCCCGAGAGGACCCCCGAGGCCAGGGGGCTCCAGGTGGTCAGCCCCAGGCCGATCCCGTCGTAGAGGCGGGCGAACTCGACCTCGACTTTGTCCCGATGCAGGAGGTTGTACTGGGGCTGCTCCATCTGGGGCTTGCGGAGGTTGCGGCGGTCCGCGATGTCCCAGGCCTCCCGGATCTGGTCCGCGGACCACTCGCTGGTGCCCCAGTACATAGCCCGGCCGGAGGCGACGATGTCGCTCATGGCCCAGACGACTTCCTCCACGGTGGTCTCGGGGTCGGGACGGTGGCAGAAGAGAAGGTCCACGTAGTCCAGGCCGAAGCGCTCCAGGGACCCGTCGATGCCCTCCAGGAGGCGCTTGCGGTTCAGGGTGTTCTTCTCGTTGGGTCCCTCGTGCAAGCCCCAATAGATCTTGGTGGAGACGAGGTAGCTGCCCCGCCTCCACTTGAGCTTCCGGAGTGCGGCGCCCATGATGGACTCCGAGGCCCCCTGGGCGTAGGACTCGGCGTTGTCGAAGAAGTTTACCCCCGCGTCGTACGCCGCGGCCATGGAAGCGGCCGCGGCGTCGACGTCCACTTGTTTTCCGTAGGTCACCCAGGAGCCCAGGGAAAGGGCGCTGACCCGGATACCCGCGGATCCTAGACGTCGGTATTCCATGCTATTCTTCGCTCTTGTTGGCGGCTTTTTCCTTCTTTTCCTTCCGCTTTTCCTTGAGGGTCTTCTGCGCCTTCTTTTTTGGTTCCTTGGCCTGCTTGCTCTTTTCTTTCATATATCCTCCTCCGGGGGCCCGGGCTCCGGGTCCCTCCGTATCCGAACCGGCGGCCGGGGATCCGGCCTCGGGGAAGGGCCGTTGCTTCGCCCCTCCGGGTACATAGTATAGGTCTTTTCCCCGGCCGCGCAAAGGCCGGAGGAAACTTTCCGGCACGGGGCTCTCCGCCCGGACCACGCCGTCCCCGAAGGGCCGCTCGAGCTCGATGGATGTCGCGTGGAGGGCAAGGCGCCCGGCCGGGTCCGTGCGGGCCCCGTACCGGGAGTCCCCGGCGACGGGGTGACCGATGGCGGCCAGCTGGACCCGGATCTGGTGTTTCCGGCCGGTCTCCAGCTCCAACCCAAGGAGCGAGTAGCCGCCCCCGGATTCCAGGAGCCTCCAACGGGTTACGGCCCGGAGGGCTCCCGGGCTTCCCGGCGGCGCCTCGTAGACCGTGCCGGCCCGGTTCTCCCTCAGCCAGGAGTCCAGGACGCCGGAATCGCCGTCGGGCCTGCCCTCGACCAGGGCGACATAGCTCCGGGTTCGCACAAGTTCGTTCCATCGGGACATGAGTTCCCGCTTGGCGGCCCCTCCCGTGGCGAAGACCACGACTCCCGAGGTATCCCGATCCAGCCGGTGCACCACCGCGGCCCGGCCCTTGGGGTTGCGGCGGCGGATATGCTCGGTGACCCAATCGTACAGGTTTCGCGTCCGGCCCGAGGCTCCCTCGGGGGCGATGGTCGGAAGGCCCGCGGGCTTGTCCACGACGACCAGATCCTTGTCCTCGTAGAGGATCTCCGGGGACCCCGGGCGCGGGGAAGGCCTCAAATCGCCGCCTTCACGTAGGGGAGCCTGCCGACCTCGGAATAGACCGCGTAGAACTGGGCCCGGTTCCGGACGGTGATGCGGCTGCAGAAGCGGCCGTACTTGGCTCCCGGCTTGGAGACTCCCTGGAGCAGGGAGCACTCCACGCCCAGGCGGGCGTAGATAGACTCGAGGTCGGACTGGATGGAGTCTCCCCCTTCCAAGACGTAGATGACCCGAAGGTCGAAGGTTACGGGAAAGCTCATCTGGGCTCCCCCGAAGGGCGCTCCGCAGGCCTCGGGGATGACGCCGTCGTGGGGCTTGGATTCCATGGGAGTACGATGCCATGAGAAAAGGCGCCATGTCGATAGTCCGTTGCGATTTGGATAGGTGCGAACTTCGTATAATTCGCTCTATCGTTGAAATAAACGTGCTTCAAATAATCAGCATCGTCGTCGAAGTATACGCGCTTCGTATACTTCGCCCCGGCCGCGAAATATGCGCGCTTTAAAGAAATCGCCCGCGGAAAGTCGCCCCTCGGCCGCCCCGCTTCCCTAGCTCCCCCGGAACGGCTATCCTTACCCTTATGCGGAACCTCCTTTTGACCCTCGCCTACGACGGTACCGGCTACAAGGGCTGGCAGAGGCTGCCCGGATCGGGGAAGACCGTCCAGGAATCGGTCGAGGCGGCCCTAGGACGAGTCCTGGGCCGGGCCGTCCCTATCATCGGCGCGGGCCGGACGGACGCGGGGGTCCACGCGGAGGGGCAGGCCGCCAATTTCCATACCGATACGACCCGCGCGCCTGAGGACATCCTCGAGGACGTGAATGAGGCTCTTCCCCGGGACATCGCCTGCCGCTCCGTAAAGGAAGTCCCCGAGCGTTTCCATGCCCGGTACTGGGCGGTGGAGAAGACCTATCGGTACCGGCTCCATGTCCATCCGATCCCGGATCCCTTTTCCCGGCGCTATAGCCTTCACGTCCCGGAATCCCTGGACCTCCCCGCCATGGAGGCTGCGGCCGCGGAGTTGGTCGGGCGGCGGGACTTCTCGGCCTTCGCCAACCACCGGGGTCTTAAAAGGGGCGGGGAGCGGGACTTGCGGACGGTCCACATCCAGCGGAACGGACAGTTCGTGGATATCCTCTTTTCCGCGGACGGGTTCCTGTACAACCAGGCCCGCATCATGGCGGGGGCCCTGATCGAGGCGGGCAAGGGCCGCCTGGGGGCGAAGGATATCCGGGGGATGCTGGAGCGCAGGGACCGCGCCGCGGTTCCCGGGGCCGCGCCCGCCCAGGGGCTTTGCCTGGTCCGGGTGGAGTTCCGGACCGAAGCGCCCGGGGCGGAATGACCGAACCCGCAAAGGTCCTTATTCTCGCGGCATCCCTGGGGTCCTCCGCCCGCCACGCGCCTCTGGGAGCCGCTCGGATCGTCTCGGCCCTTAAGGCTCATCCGTCCACCGCCGGGCAGGTCGATCCGGAACTCCTGGCCCTCCAGTCGCCGTGGGATCCCGAGAGCCTTGTCCGGGCCGTCCTGGATCGCAGGCCCCGGGCGGTCGGGTTCTCCGTCTACGTCTGGAACCGGGATCTCCTGCTGGCCGCGGCCCGGGACCTGCGGCGCGCCCGGCCGACCCTTGTTCTTTTCGCCGGCGGGCCCGAGGCCACCGCGGATCCCGCCGGGGTCCGGGCGGAGGGCGGTTTGGATTTCGTCGTGGAAGGGGAGGGCGAGGAATCCGCCCCCCTCGCCCTGGAGCAGGTACTGGCCGGCGGGAACCCCGGGGCTGTCCCGGGTGTCCGGGCAGGCCGGACGCGCCCCGGCCCCGCCGCGTCGGAGCAGGATACCCGGATCCGGGGGCTCGAAGCTCCTGGCATTCCGGACCTTTCCCTCGTGCCCTCTCCCTACCTGGACGGAACCTTGGACGCGTCCAGCTACGGCGGCGCCCTATGGGAACTCGCCCGTGGCTGTCCCTTCGCCTGCCACTTCTGCTACGAATCCAAGGGCTGCCGGGGGGTGCGGAGCTTTCCCGACGAAGTCGTTCGCGCTGAGCTTCGGGCCTTTGTGCGGAGCGGCGCACGGGAGGTCTGCGTCCTGGACCCGACCTTCAACGCGAACCCGGAAAAGGCCCGAACGATCTTGGCCCTCCTCCGCCGGGAGTCTCCGGGGATCCACTTCACCTTCGAGATCCGGGCGGAATTCCTGGACCCGGCCCAGGCGCGCCTGTTCGCGTCCATCCCTTGTTCGGTGCAGGCGGGGCTCCAGAGCGCCCGGCCGGAGGTGCTGGCCCGGGTCGGCCGCCCGGGCTTCGATCGGAAGGAATTCCGCCGCAAGATCGCCCTGCTCTCCTCGGCGGGGGTCGTCTTCGGCCTGGACTTGATCTACGGCCTGCCCGGGGACGACCTGGCCGGCTTCCGGGAGAGCCTGGACTACGCCCTGGGGCTGGAACCCAACCACCTGGACGTCTTCCGGCTCTCGGTGCTTCCGGGCACGGTCCTGTCGGACCGAGCCGGCGAGCTGGGCCTGTCCCGCGAGGTCCGGCCTCCCTACGGGATCCTTTCCTCTCCGAGTTTCCCGGCCGGGGACCTGGCCCGGGCCGAGGGCCTGGCCCGGGCTGTGGACATATTCTATTCCCGGGGCCGGGCCGTAGGTTGGTTTGTATCCGTCCTGCGCCCCCTTCGGATTCGGCCCTCCGGGTTCCTGGAAGCTGTCTCGGCCCGGCTGCGGGAGCTCCCCGGCGACACGGAGACCCTCCGGCATGTCGACATAGAGGCATTCCAGCTGAAAATTCTGGAGGAGGCCTATCGCGCCGCCGGCGCGGAGCGGCTCCTCCCCCTGGTCCGGGACCTGGTCTCCCTGCACGGAGCCTGGACCCGGGCCCTCGCCGAGGGCCGGACGACCCGGCTCCGCCTCTCCCGTCGTCCGGATGACCTGTTCAGCCCCGCGTCCCGGGACCCGAGCCGCCTCGCGCGGACCGTTCCCGAGAAGCCGGGGGTCTGGGTCGTGGCCCCGGGCCGGGACGGGCCTCGGATCGAACCGGCCGGGAGGTGAGCGCGGACCCCGCCGCGCCCTGGGATTCCCGGATCCAGGTTGAGACTCCCTCGGCTGTGTGATATGGTTCGGGGCACTATGATGAAACCATTCCGCCTCCTCGCCGCGTCCCTGATCGGAGCCGCCCTGTTCCTGGTTTCCTGCGTATCCGCCCCCTCCGCGGGCCGCTCGTCCTCCGGGCTTTCCCCCAAGGCGGCCGCCCTGGTCGACGAGGCGGTCTTCGAGGTGGTGGTCAAGAAGTCGGCCGTCGACTCCCTTACCTACGACAAGCCCCTGGACTGGAACTCCGTCCCCTACGCGATCCGTACGGACGAGTACTACTCCATCGGCACGGCCTTCGCCGTATCCCGGACGGACTTGGTCACGGCATTCCACGTGATCGACCTGGGCGAGGCCAGCCTGGTCTACGACGGGTACTACATCCGGGATTCCCGGGGCGGTGTCTACGAGGTGGATACCGTCAAGCGGGGATCCAACGAACGGGATTTCCTGGTTTTCACGGTCAAAGGCCGGACCTTCGACCGGTACTTCGAGTTCGAGAAGACCTTCACCCCCGGTTCCCAGGTGTACAGCGTGGGCAACGCCCTGGGAGAGGGGATCGTCGTGCGGAACGGCCTTGTCCTGGGCACGGTCCCCGAGGAGGAATCCGG
Source organism: Treponema sp. (assembly GCA_012517645.1). GTDB lineage: Bacteria > Spirochaetota > Spirochaetia > Treponematales > UBA12059 > JAAYUR01. Next base: position 4,918 of record JAAYUR010000340.1, on the reverse strand, counting down.
CCGCTGGCAACGCCTCAAGTCCTCGGCGGACGGGAATCCCGGCAACTCCGGGGGGCCCTTGATCACCCCCGAGGGCAAGGTCGTGGGCGTCGTAGCGGCCCTTAGGGACAACATCCTCTATTCCCTGCCCGCGTCCGCCCTGTTGGAGGTTTCTCCGGAGACCCTGCGATTCCGCCAGCGCCTGACCTACGGGCACCTGCTCTTGGCCAACAACCTTACCAAGGTATTCGAGACCGATGTGGCCCTTCCGGCGTCCTATCGGGAGATCCGGAGGGCGATCACGGAACGGTACGCCCCGGTCTATGACCAGGCGATGAAGGAGCTGTTCAAGGCCGCGCCGGCGTACCTGGAAGGCCCCGCCAACGCCTACCTCCTGTCCGCGGTGGCCGATTCCTCCTTCCCGGAGCTGGCCTTCGTGGACAAGGACGACAATCAGTGGAAAATGAGCGACCTGAAGGTGGAGAGATTCAATCTGCCGGATGACGGGGCGATTCTGCAGGCCAAGGTGGGCGGATACTCCTTGCTCAAGGTCGATCTGCCAAAGACCTCGGACCCGGGCGCTATCCTTAAGGACCCCAAGGCCCTGATGGACCTGATCCTCAAGGGTGTCTCCCTTGAGCGCGGCCTGGGGGGCAGCGGGAAATACCGGATCCTGTCCTTCGGATCCCCCGCGGAAACGGGGGAATACCGGGACCTGGCCGGCCGGACCTGGATCCGGGCCCGCTGGACCGTGGAGTTCGAGGACCGCGCCCTGCTCGCCTACACCCTTCCCCTTCCGGACGGACCGGCGGTCATCTGGACCTACCAACCCACGGGCAGGATCGGGATCTACGACTGGGACCTTCGGGCGGGCTGCGACCGGGTGCAGACGGCATACAAGGGAACCTTTCCCGAATGGGAGAGGTTCCTGGCCCTCGGGAAGCTCGTGCCGGACGCCTTCGCGGGGGTGGAACTGCGGTGGTCCGAGGCGGATCGCACCCTGGAGCTCCGGCCCCCGGATTTCTCGGTCTCCGCGGGATCCCGGGTGTTCGAGTGGACCCCGTCCTCCTCCCTCATGCTGAGTCCGGCGTACTACTTCCAGGGAGGCGCGGTGCGGTACGGGTTCCGCAAGCTCCTTGTCCAGCGGGATGTACGGGGCCGGGACTTCGCCATCCTGTACAAGAACGTGAAGCCCGACGCACGGCTGGGCGCCAAGGCCGCGGAGGGCTGGGATGCCCTGGTCAAGGCGCGCGCCCCCTTCGACGGGAAGCCCGGGATCAATCCCAAGGAAAACGTGGGCGCCCTGGGCGCCCTCCTGCCCCGGAAGGAAGGGGCTCCGGACGCCCTCTATTCCTTGTATCTCTCCATGGAGGAACCCGGGGACGAGGCCGCCCTGGCGGCCCGCTTCGAAGCCCTTCGGTCCGGGATAGAGATCGTCCGCTAGGTCCGGGGCGGCGGAGCGAACCGTCCGCCGTCCGTATCGCCCGTGCCTCGGGTTCGGCCGAAGCACGGGCTTGAATCGAGGTAATCCATGGGATCCGTCGCTTCCCTGCGGGGTTTCTTCCCGCGGGAGATCTATGCGCTCTTCGTAGTCCGGCTGGTGGTGTCCGCCGGGAGTTTCGTGAATCCCTTCCTGGCCATGATGCTGACCATGAAGCTGGGCTATAGCCAAGCTGCGGCCGGGGCCTTCATGTCCGCGGTTTCCGTCGTCTCCGCGGCGGGCTTGCTGGCGGGCGGGAAGCTCGGAGACAGCCTGGGCCGCAGGCCCGTGCTGGGAGGGCTGCAAGTCCTGACCGCCGCGGCCTTCGCGGTCTGCGCGGTCCTCGGGTTCGTGCCTGCCGCGCCCTTCGTCATCGCCTTCGGCCTGGGGGCCCTTTCGGGCACCTGGCCGGTCATGAACGCCGTGGTCGCGGACTGCGCCCCCCCGGAGCGGCGGAAGGAGGCCTTCGCCCTCCTGTATTGGGGCAACAACATCGGCTTCTCGATCGGCCCCCTGGCGGCGGGCTTCCTCTTTTCCATGGCGCCGCGGCTCCTCTTCGTCGGGAACGCCCTGGCCCTGAGCGTCGCGGCGGCCGTGGTGTTCCGGTTCGTCCGGGAGACGAATCCCCTCCTGTCCGCCCCGTCCGGCGCCCCGGGCGCGGAGGAGACCGCAAGGGAGGCCGCGGAGGAGCCCGGCCCCGGGACCGGCCGAACATCCGCGTCGGACCGGGCCGCCAAGCCCGCGGGGGGAACCCTGCGCATCCTGGCCGCAGACCCGGTCCTCCTGGTCTTCGCCTCCCTGGCGGCGCTGACGGCCTTCGTCTACAACCAGCATACCTTCGCCCTTCCTCTCTACCTGAAGGACATGTTCGGACCCGAGGCGGGTCCCCCGGCCTTCGGGGCGGCCATGGCGGTGAACGGTCTGACCGTGGTCGTTTGCACGGCCCTGGTCACAGCGGTTTCCCGTCGCTGGCCCGCCCTGCTGGCCGCGGCGGCGGGTTCGGTCTTCTACCTGCTCGGGTTCGGCGCCTACGCCGCAGCCGCGGGGTTGGTCCCCATCCTTGCCTGCACCTTCGCCTGGACGATCGGGGAGATCCTGGGGGCCACGAACAACAATGTCTTCATCGCGGAACGATCCCCAGCCTCCCATCGGGGACGGATCAACAGCGCCGTCTCCTTCTGCTACATCCTTGGCAATGCCCTGGCGCCCCTGGTGTCGGGACCGGCCATGGAAGCCCTGGGGTCGCGGGCGATCTGGAGGCCGATCGGGCTTCTGGCCGGGGTCGGGGCCCTGGGCTTGGCGGCACTGTATGCCTGGGATCGGAGCCTCGGGCCCGCTAGGGCGACGCCCTAGCGGCAGGAAGCCTGGGATACTGTATCGAAGCTTGTGCTGCGGCGGTCGGGGGCCTACAATGGTGGCAGGAGCTCATGGATGACCGAACAGGTATACCTTACGGGCGAGTCGATCTTCCGGGAGGGCGATCCCGGGGACGTGATGTACGTCCTATTGGCGGGGGCCGTGGACCTGAAGAAACGGGTCGAGGGCGGGGAGACGGTCCTTTCCACCATCGACGAACCCAACGAGTTCTTCGGGGAGATGGCCCTGATCGATGGCCGCCCGCGGTCCGCCTCCGCCGTGGCGGTTCGAGACACGAAGCTCCTTGTGGTGGACCGCCCCGCCTTCGAGGCCCTGATCCAATCGAACGGCAAGTTCGCCTTGAAGATCATCAAGGTCCTTTCGGAGCGGATCCGGTGCTCCAACGACCTCGTCTCCGACCTGATCGAGACGATGCCCAAGGAGCGGATACAGCGGGGCATGGCGGACTTCGCCCTTCGCTTCGGCGAGAGAATCCACGACGGTGGGATCAAGGTTCGGATGGGAGACATGAAGGCTTGGATCAACGGGCGTATGGGCATAGCCTTGGACGACCTGGACGCCGCCGTCTTCCGCATGCTCAAGGACGGAGCGATCCGCTGGGCCGCCACCAGTTCCCAGACCAAGGAGCACGTCGTTTTGCCCGCGGAATTCCTGGCCCGGGTGGATCGCCGCGCGGCGGATCGTCCTGCCCTCTGAACCGGTCCCGAGGGGTTCTTACCTCCGCCAGAACGCCCGGGTGAAGAGTATGAAGATGGTATAGATCTCAAGCCGTCCCGCGAGCATGGCGAAGGAAAGCCACATCTTGATCCAGTCCGGGAAGAACGCGTAATTGAAGGCCGGTCCTACCTTGCCGAAGCCGGGGCCGATGTTGCCCACCGTGGCCAGGCTGGATGTCAGGGAGGTCAGGATGTCGTAGCCCCCCGCCGCCACCACGAGGGTTGTGGCGAGCAGGAGGAATATATAGAGCAGCACGAAGGCCGCCGTGTCGTAGATGATGTTCTTTCGAAGGGACTTTCCGTCCACGAAGATCCCGAATATGCCCCGGGGGTTAAGCAGGTACCTCATTTCCGTAAAGGCCATCTTGGACAGGAAGATGATCCGGATGACCTTGATGCCGCCTCCGGTGGAGCCGGAGCAACCCCCGATAAACATCAGCAGAAACAGGACGGTCTGGGACAGGGGGGGCCATCGGGCGAAATCCGCGGTGGCAAAGCCGGTGGTCGTCAGGATGGAGGACGCCTGGAACCCCGCATAGCGCAGGGACGTGCCGAACCCTTCGAAGACGCCTCCCCGCCATAGGTCCCAGGCGATCAACAAGGCGGCGGCGGCGAAGATGCCCAGGTAGGTGCGGGCTTCCGTGTCCCGGAAGACGGAGGCGGCTTTTCCGGCGAGCACCTTATAGTACAGGCTGAAGTTCAAGCCCGCGGCCAGCATGAACACGGTGATGACGACGTCGATGTAGCCGGACCTGTAATGCCCCACGCTCAGGTTCTTAGGGGAAAACCCGCCGGTGGCCATGGTCCCGAAGGTGTGGGTGACGGCGTCGAACCAGTCCATCCCTCCGGCCATGAGCAACCCTATCTCCAGGACCGTCAAGGCCACATAGATCAGCCAGAGTATCTTGGCCGTCGAGGAGATCCGGGGGGTGATCTTGTCCACCGAGGGACCCGGCGTCTCCGCCTCCATGAGCCCGAGGCCGCCTACCCCCAGCAGGGGGAGGATGGCCACGGTCAGGACCACGATGCCCATGCCGCCGAGCCAGTGGGTCGTGGACCGCCATAACAGCAGGGATTTCGGCATCACCTCGATATCCGTGAGGATGGACGCTCCGGTGGTCGTGAAACCGGAGATGGTCTCGAAGTACGCGTCCACATAGGAAAGTTTGCCGGCCAGGGTGAAGGGCAGGGCTCCCAGGGCGGAGGCGAATATCCAGGCCAGGGCCACGAACAGGAAGCCGTCCCGGGGAGGCAGGCTGATTTTCCGATTGGAGGCCTTGCCGATCCAGGCCAGGATCAGGCCCGCGGCCCCGAGGCCTACTGGAACGGAGAAGGCGAAGAGCGTGCGGGCGTCCTCGCCCATGAG
>JAAYUR010000090.1 GCA_012517645.1 Treponema sp. | reverse complement strand
TACCGGCAAGGAAGCCGAACGGCCCCGAAGACGGGCCGTGTCACCTAAGGAAAGGAGAAACAGGTTATGATCATCAACCACAACCTGAGCGCGATGTTCGCGGACCGTAACCTGCGCGTGAACGGCACGTACATCGACAAGAACATGGAAAAGCTTTCTTCCGGCCTGCGCATCAACCGCGCCGGGGACGACGCTTCGGGACTCGCGGTCTCGGAGAAGATGCGCTCGCAGATTCGCGGGCTCCAGCGGGCGTCCAAGAACGCCGCGGACGGCATCTCCTTCATCCAGACCGCGGAGGGGTTCCTCCAGGAGACTCAGGACATTCTCCAGCGGATGCGGGAACTGGCCGTTCAGGCGTCGAACGGGATCTACAGCGCGGAAGACCGCATGCAGATCCAGGTCGAGGTTTCGCAGCTGGTCGACGAGATCGACCGCATCGCGAGCCATGCCCAGTTCAACGGCATGAACCTGCTCACGGGCCGTTTCGCCCGGGAAACCGGGGATAACATCGTCACCGGATCCATGTGGTTCCACATCGGCGCCAACATGGATCAGCGGGAGCGCGCCTACATCGGCACGATGACCGCGAAGGGACTCGGCGTTCGCAACGTCGGGGACGAGAGCATCCTGTCCATCGCCACCCCGGACGACTCCAACCGCGCCATCGGAACCCTGGACGCGGCCCTCAAGGTCGTCAACAAGCAGCGGGCGGATCTGGGAGCCTACCAGAACCGCATGGAGCACGCGATCCGCGGGATCGACATCGGCGCCGAGAATCTCCAGGCCGCCGAGAGCCGGATCCGGGACGCCGACATGGCCAACGAGATGGTGGACTACACCAAGAACCGCATCCTCGCCCAGGCCGGAAACGCGATGCTCGCCCAGGCCAATCAAAAAACCCAGCAGGTCCTCCAGCTCCTCCAGTAGGACTCTGACCCCGGGAAGTGAAACCGAAGGCCGCCCCGACCCGGGGCGGCCTTTTTGCACGACCGCCCCCGGCTTGATCGGTCGGGCGGCCTCCCCTATAATCCCTCGTCATGGAACGGGCGGACAGGGCGGCGAGGGACGCGGTACTCCGGAAGATCTTTCCGGGCCTCGGCGTCGGGCAGGACCCCGAGGTCGGCCTGTATTTCCGGCTTCGGGCGGAAGGCCGAACCGCCGAGGCCCTGGCCCTCTTCAACCGGGTACTGAAGTCCCGGTATCCCGACGACGGGAAACGATCCGAACTGTTCAACCTCTTCCGCCGCTCGGATCCCCGCTTTTCCGCCTTCCACGACGAGCTCCTTTGGGACCTCTTCCGCTCGGCCTCCGCGCGAATCCGGGAAACCTTGGACTCCCTATGCGAACCGGTTTCCCGGATATCGACCCGGGATGCGAGCGGATTCCTGAGCGCCCTGGAATCCGTGGTCCGGCTCCTCCCGGCGGGGCGGGATGCGGCCCTGGCCCGTCTGGGCGAGCTTTGCGTGTTGGCGGGGCTGTTAAAGTACAAGGCCCGGGAGATACAACGAGTCCGGACCCTTGCCGCCCGATATTTCGACGGGGAATGTTCCGATTCACCCGACCTTTCCCGGGTCCGCCTGAGCGCTCGGGAGATCGAAGGGATAGAAATTCCCTCGAATATCGTACGGCGGGAGGACCGGGCCGTAGCCTTCTGCTTCAAGTACTGGGATTCCTCGAAGGATCCGGCCTTCGAGCGCCGGGTCCTGCTGTACTCCAGGAAGCACGGCACCCCCCATCACCGAATCCTTAGGATCATCCGGGAAGGCCGGGCCACGGGGACCGCGGACGAGGAAATCCTCTCCCGGGTCTGCGCCGCCCTGTCCCCGGGGTACTCGTACACGACCCAGGGGGACTTGTACATGCAGAGGGCCTGGAAGGCCCTCAAGGAACGGCGGGAACCCTCCCTTAGTGGTACGAAGCTTGTGAAAGCCGATCCCTCCCGGGCCGGAAGACCTTCGGGCCGGCGGATCGGAACGCCGGCGGTCTCCGGCAAGGCCGCCCCGGAACGGAGATCCTCCCGGCCCGGCGGCGCCCGGGAGGCGGGCCGGGATTCCGATCGGGGCACCGGCGTTCCGGAACCTCGGCCCCGGAAACCGAGAGGTTCCGTGTCGAAGTCTCCCCGCAGGAGGTCCGCCTCCGGGGGAGGTCCGGGCGGCCCCGCCCAACCCTCCCCGCCAGCCCCCCGGGGCAGCGTCTCGGACCGCATCAAGGCTCTTTCCGGAAGGCGGTACGACGTCTACCGGGAGGAGTTCCTGGCCCGAGTCGGGCCTGCCATCCGGGACTGGCTCTCCGGGCGGCGCATCAAGCCGAAGGACGTGTTCGAGGATCCCCTGGGCCGGGCGGAGGACCTCATTCGGGACTTCCTGGAACGGAATTACTCGAACCCCTACATGGATTGGGAGAAGTCGGATACCCGGTCCCGGGTCGAGGACCTGGGCTTCTCGGTACCCGACCTGGACGGGATCATCTCCCTATGGTACGAGCGGAGGAGGGCGTAGGCCTACGGCTCCCGGGCTCCGGGACTTTCTGAACCGCCGGACGGGGATGATCCGGCGGGCTTCGAGGCGATCGGCGCCCCCCTAGAATCGGACGCGGCCGCGGAAGGATCGGGCCAAGGTCAGCTTGTCCGCGTATTCCAGATCGCCTCCCACGGGTATGCCTGTGGCGAGCCGGGTTACCGAAACCCCGGCGTTCTCCAGCACCTTCCGGATATACAGGGCCGTGGTGTCCCCCTCCACGGTCGGGTTGGTCGCCAGGACGACCTCCCGTACCCCCCCGCCCCGGATGCGCTCGGAAAGACGGTCGATCCGCAGGGATTCGGGCCCCACTCCGTCCAAGGGCGAGAGCAGACCCCCGAGTACGTGATAGAGACCCCGGTATTCCCGGGAAGCTTCCACGGTCAGGACATCCTGGGGCTGCTCCACCACGCACAAGATGGACCGGTCCCGGGCCGGAGAGGAACAGATGGGACAGGGATCCGTCTCGGCATAGGCTCCGCAGACCGAGCAGAACCGCACGGAGGCTCGAAGCCTCAGGATCCGCTCCGCCAGGGTCCGGGCAAAGGACTCGTCGGCCTTGAGGAGATGGAAGGCGATGCGGGACGCGCTCTTCCGGCCTATCCCGGGCAATCGGGACAGAAGGCCGATGAGGTCCTCCAGGGCCTTCACCGAGGCGCTCCGCCCCCGAAGAGGTCCGGCGGGATGGGAAGGCCCCCGGCCGCGCCGGCCAGCTCCTTCTGCAGGGTCTCCCGAAGACGGGCCGAGGCGTCGTTATGGGCCGCCCGTACCAGGTCCCCGATCAGGCCTGGATCCGGAGGATCCAAGGCCTCCGGAGCTATCTCGATCCCGGTCATCTCGAAGGATCCGTTCAGGGTGATCCGGACCATGCCGCCCCCCGCGGAACCGGTCGCGGAGGCGCGGGCCACCCGTTCCTGGGCTTCCCGCACGCGCTCCTGAAGGGCCCGGGGATCCCCGAGCATCTTGAGCAAATCAGAAATATCCATCGGTCTCTCCCGAACGGGGCGATCCGGAGGAACTCTCCACCCGCTTGCCCCGGAATACGCGCTCCACGATCTCCACCGCGTCCGAATCCGCGGGTGCGGGAGTCTCCTCCGGCAGTCCGGAATCCGAGGGATCCCGGGCCGCCGGAGGAGGATTCCGAGGGGCCTCTTCCACCCGGAACTCCACCTTCAAGGCCCTCCCCGCGGCGTCGCCCGCCGCCTTGACCAGAACGGCCATGTCCCGGCGGGCCATGGCCTCCTCGTATCCGGACCGGAAAAGGATCTCGAGGCGGTTGTCCGTCAAGGTCCAGGTCAGGGACTTGTCCAGGGCGCTGGCCAGGACCACGTGGGACTTGGCCAACCGGGTCAGGACGGCATCCCGAAGAGTCCGTGGATCGAGATCGGCCCCCGCGGAAGAGCCGGATGCCGGTGCGGCGGGCCTGGGGTCCGGGCCGGTTCCGGCGACCTCTCGCTCCGGGATT
>JAAYUR010000471.1 GCA_012517645.1 Treponema sp. | reverse complement strand
GGCAGGGCCAGGACCTCCCCGCAGGCGCGCTCGGCGTTCGGGAAGTCGCCCTTTTTGTATCCGAGATACCGGAAGCACTTCTGCAAGTGCAGGGGGATGGGGTAGTAGATCGAGGTGCCGATCCCCTTCTCCTTGAGGAAGGCCGCGAGCTCGTCCCGCCGGGGCGCGAAGATGTTGAACACGTAATAGACGGGCTTCCCGCCGGGAAGGACCTTGGGCAGACGGAGCCCCGGGATGCGAGAAAGGCAATCGGTGTAGTGCGCCCCGTGGCGGGCCCGGGCCGCGATGGCCGCATCCGTGGTCCGCATCTTCACCCGGAGGATCGCCGCCTGCAGGGTGTCCAGACGGGAGTTGTAGCCCACGTAATCGTGGTGGTACTTCACGGAACTTCCGTGGACCCGGTAGCTCTTGATCTTCCTGTACAACTCTTCGTCGTCGGTGACCATGAGGCCCGCGTCCCCGTAGGCCCCCAGGGTCTTGGTGGGGAAGAATGAGTAGATGCCGATCTCGCCGACCGTGCCCGCCTTACGCCAGCGGCCGTCCACCAGGCAGTCCATTCCCCAGGCCTCCGCGGCGTCCTCGAGGACCCGCAGGCCGTGCTTCCCCGCCAGATCCGTCACGGCCTGCATGGGCGTGGGTTGGAGGAAGAGGTGAACGGGGATGATGCCCTTTGTATTCTTGGTCATGCGCCGCTCGGCGTCCCGGAGGTCCATGTTGAGGGTCTCGGGGTCCAGGTCCACCAGGACGGGCTTCCCCCCCAGGCGGGACACGCAGGAGGTGGAGGCGAAGAAGGTGAACGTGGGGGTGAGCACCTCGACGCCGTCCCGGAAGCCCAGTAGGTCCGCGGCGATCACCAGGGCGTCGGAGCCCGAGGCGACGGCCACGGCGTACTTGACGCCTAGCCAGGCGGCGGCCTCGCGCTCGAACTCCGCGACCTCGGAGCCCAGGATGAAGTCCCCTCGCTCCATCACGGAGCGGACGGCGGAGTCGAACTCGTCCCTGCGGGCGGCGTACTCGCGGGTGGAGGTGTAGAAGGGTACGGTCATTTGGCTCTCCTGATAGGTCCAACAAGATGAACAAGATTGAAGAAGATCAACAAGATAGGTCTTTGAATTTTCTTTTAATTTGAACTTTGGGTGTTCCGAAGTTGATCAGTAGACTGTTCTGGATTCCGGTCGCCTTCAGATAATTCACCAGCTGGATTTCGTGGATCAGCGCTAGATCCTCGACCGCCTTCAATTCGAGGATCAGCTTCCCTTATACGACGATGTCCGCATAGAATGTCCCGACGCTCTCTCCATCGTACAGAACGGACAAAGGTGCTTCCGGTTCTACGATCAAACCATTCTTGGATAACTCGATCAGCAAGGCCTTCTTATAAACTGATTCCAAAAACCCGGGTCCAAGCTTGGAGTGAACAGTAAAACAACATCCGATAACCGTTTCGGTCAGTCGGTTGATATCTTGTTCATCCTTACTCATCTTGTCCATCCTGTTGGATTTATTCAAATACGCCCTTCATCTCCACCGTGGAAAACTCGCACGGCAGTTCCACGGCCCGTCCCATCTTCTGGCTCTTGTAGATCGCCAGGATGAGCTCCAGAGCCTTACGGCCCTTCTCCCCGGAGACCAAAGGTTCCCGGCCAGAATCGATCGAATCCAGTACATCCGCATACAGGGCCGAGTGGCCGAAGCCGTAGACCGAGGGTGGGTCTTTCTCCGAGGGGTTCACGACCCTGTCCTCCGTGTCGCCCACCACGGGTGCGTCCGCGAAGCGCCATGTTTCGATCTTGTTCACCGCCAGGCCGCCAATCACAACAGAACCCCTTTC
>JAAYUR010000458.1 GCA_012517645.1 Treponema sp. | reverse complement strand
CTTGCCCTGTCCCTGCTGGAGGAGGGCCACGAGGTGCGAGCCCTGGCCCGGAATCCGGACCGGGGGTCCTTCCTGGAGGCCCGGGGGGCCCGGGTTGTCCCGGGCGACCTGGGGGATCCGGCGTCCCTGGACCGGCTTTGCGAGGGAACCGAAGCCGGGTTCCACCTGGCGGGCTGGGTGAAGGCCTCGGGATCCCCCGCGGATTACGAGGAGGCCAACGTGGCCGGGGCCCGCCGGGTCTTCGAGGCCGCCCTCCGGGCGGGGGTCCGGCGGGTGGTCTTCACCTCCTCCGCGGGAGTCCTGGGCCCGGCCCTGGACGGAAAGCCCGTAGCGGAGGACTCGCCCCGGCGGATCGGTTTTTTGAACGACTATGAGCGGACCAAGGCGGAGGCGGAGACCCTGGTCCCGGGCTTCCTGGGCCGGGGGCTCGAGATCGTCACGGTGAACCCCACCCGGGTCTTCGGCTGCCCCGTCGGACCCGACCTGCCCCCGTACACGGCCATGATCGACCGGTACCTGCGGGGCAAGTTCCTCCTCATTCCCGGGAACGGCCGGAGCGTGGGGAACTATGTCTTCCTGGAGGACGTGGTCGCCGGGCACCGGGCTGCCCTGGACCGGGGCGTCCCCGGGCGGCGGTACCTCCTGGGCGGGTACGACCTGTCCTACCGGGAGTTCTTCGAGGCCCTGGCCCGGGCCTCCGGGGTGAACCGCCGGCTCCCGAGGGTCCCCGCTCCGGTGCTCTACGCCGCCGCGGGCCTGGCCGGAGCCGCCGCCCGCCTCTCCGGGGGCCGCCCCGTCCTCACGCCCTCCTGGGTGAAACGCTTCCTCTACGACTGGAGGGTGTCCTCGGCCCGGGCCCAGGCGGAGCTGGGGTACCGGATCACCCCCCTGGACGCCGCCCTGGATCGGACGGTCCGGGGTCTCCGGGAGCGCGGAGGATATTAAAGAAGGATTCAGGCCGCCCTTCGCCTTCCCTCCGGGCTCCGTCCCTGGTATACTCGATGTCGAATCCCCGAACCCCCGATCCCGACTCGAGGAATGCCCCGATGATAGACTCCCGATTGAAGCGACTGGCAGAGATTCTCGTGAACTTCTCCGTGGAAGCCAAGCCCGGCCAGAAGGTCCTGATCCAGGGGACCAACGCGGAAGCGCCCTTCGTCAACGCCCTGGTGGATGCGGTCCATGACGCCGGTGCCCTGCCCTTCGTCACCCTCCGGGACAAGACCGTGGACCGCGCCCTGATCCGCCGATGCACCCCGGAGCAGATGGAGGCCCAGGCCCGGTACGAGCTGGCGCGGATGAAGGAGATGGACTGCTTCATCGGCTTCACCGCCAACCGCAATATTAACGCCTGGTCCGACATCCCTCCGGACAAGCTGAAGCTATACAACGACATCCTGAACCGGAAGGTGCACATGGAGTGCCGGGTGCCGGATACCCGCTGGGTGGTGCTGCGGTATCCGACCCCCGGGATGGCCCAGCTGGCGGGGATGAGCGAGGAGGGCTTCGAGGACTTCTACTTCTCCGTCTGCACCCTGGACTACGCGAAGATGTCCAAGGCCATGGATCCCCTGGTGGACCTGCTGGCCCGGACGGACCGGGTCCGCATCGTCTCCCCCGGGACGGACCTGTCCTTCTCGATCAAGGGCTTGCCGCCGGTCAAGTGCGACGGCAGGATGAACATCCCCGACGGGGAGGTCTACACCGCCCCGGTCAAGGATTCCGTGAACGGAACCCTGGCGTACAACACCCCCAGCGAGAAGGACGGGTTCACCTTCGAGAACGTCCGGCTGGAGTTCAAGGACGGCAGGATCGTGAAGGCCGCGGCCAACGACACGGAACGGATCAACGCCATCCTGGACACGGACCCCGGCGCCCGGTACGTGGGCGAGTTCGCCCTGGGGGTCAATCCCTACATCACCCGGGCCATGAAGGAGACCCTCTTCGACGAGAAGATCGCGGGCTCCATCCATTTCACCCCCGGGAACAGCTACGACGACTGCTTCAACGGCAACCGCTCCGCGGTCCACTGGGACATGGTTCTGATCCAGACCCCCGAGCACGGGGGAGGGGAGATCTGGATGGACGGCCGCTTGGTTCGCAAGGACGGACGCTTCGTCGTGCCCGAGCTGGAATGCCTGAACCCGGAAAACCTGAAGTGACCGACTCCGGGCGGACGGACGCGGACCACTCGAAGGCGTCCGTCTATCCGGGGCGGTCGTCCGAGCATCCCGGACCCGGCGTCCGCCCCCGCGGTCCGGCCGCGCTGGCCGCGGCCGCCGTGGCCGTCGCTTACCTGGCCGCCGCTTTCCTGGCCGCGAGCCGTCCCGCCGCCTGCGAACCCGGCTCCGCCCCTACGGGGGCCCCGAAGCCGGGCACTGTTTCGGCAGACCTGTACAGCGTGCACTCGGAGCGGATCCGGGATCCATCCCGGGCGGATCTATCCCGGATGACCGCCGCCCGGGTGGTCCGGGTGGTGGACGGGGACACCGTGGTCGTCGAGATCCCCCGTCCCCCCGCGGGCCTCGGATCCCGGGAAACCCTGCGACTGATCGGGGTGGACGCGCCGGAGCTGGCCCGGGCGGGACGGCCGTCG
>JAAYUR010000396.1 GCA_012517645.1 Treponema sp. | reverse complement strand
TCGCTCCGGTCCGTGTGTCCGTCACGTCCACGGAGTTCTTGTGGAAGGCGCCGTCCTCCCAGGGGCAGGGGAGCACTCCCCGCGCGTCACCTGAGCGTACCAGATAGCGGTTCTCGACCGTTATAGGCTCCCCAAGGCCTCGGCTCCCGGCGTCCTTCCACGCCTCAAGGCGGTCGGCCGCATCCTCGAACTCGATGCCGGCCCTGCGGAAGGACTCTTCGTCCGCCTGAATCATGTCCGCGAGCGTGCGCCCGTCGGAGCCCAAGAACCCGCGCGCCGTTATGATCCCCGGAGCCATCCTCTCGCGGGCGTCCTTCTCGATTTGGGTGTTTTTCATCGCTTGCCTCCCGGCTCAAATCGGCGTTCAGGCGAACTTGTCATAGAAGATGTCCTCCGGGGAGATCTGGTGCTTGGTCATCACGGCGATGCATGCGTTGATCATGCCGGGGCTCCCGCAGAGGTAGCCCTCCTTGGGCTTGGACGGGTCGATCCTCTCCTTGAGGTACCGGTCCAGTACGTCCGTGATGAGGCCCGTCTCCCCGGTCCAGCTTTCCTCGGGCTTGGGCTCCGAGAGGGCCGGCACGAAATGGAAGCGGGGCATCTCCGTTTCCAGGGCTCGCAGCTCGTCCAGGAAGAACATGTCCCGGGTGGTCCGGGCTCCGAAGAAGTACCAGATCTCCTTGTCCGGGAAGGTGTTCTTCTCCTTCATGTCCCGGAACATGCTCCAGAAGGGGGCCATGCCCGAGCCCCCGGCCACGCAGATCATGGCGGCCGGGGTGTCGTGGACCCGGAACTCCCCGAAGGGTCCCACGAGCTCGACGTCCATTCCGACCTTCAGGTACTTGAAGACCCAGGAGGTGGCGATTCCCCCGGGCACGAGGCGGATGAGGAACTCCACGTGGTCCGGCTCCCCCGGGCGGGAGGACATGGAGTAAGCCCGCTGGACGCTCTCGGGAATGTCGTCGTAGGGCGGGACCACGAGCTGGGCGTACTGACCCGGGACGTACTCGATGTTCGCGGGATTCTTGAGTAGGACCCGGACCTCCTTGATGTCGTAGGTCAGGTCCCGGATGGACTCCACCTTGGCGGCGAACTTCTTCACGTAGAAGAGCTCGTCGGGAATCTCGATCTGGATGTCCTTCTTGAGCTTGATCTGGCAGGAGAGCCGCACGTTCCGGGACAGCTCTTCGGGATTGAGGTAGGGAGTCTCCGTGGGGAGGTGGGGGCCAACATCCGAGAGGACCCGGACCTTGCAGGCCCCGCAGGAGCCGCGCCCTCCGCAGGCGGAGGGCACGAAGATGTTCTCCGCCGCCAGGGTGCCCAGCAAAGGGGATCCCCCCTTCACCTTCAGGGACTTCTTCCCGCCGTTGATGTCCACGGTGACCTCGCCGTAGTTGTTCACCACGCGGTCCGTCAAGGCGATAACCAGGGCCAGGAGGCCCGAGATCGCTCCGGTGGCCAGGGGGCCGATCAGAAGGGGGCTCATGGATCCTCCTACTGTACGGCGATCATGCCGGAGAAGCCGATGAAGGCCATGGCCATGAAGCCGATGGTCACCATGGTGATGCCCGCGCCTTTCAGGCCCGCGGGAACCGGGTTGTTCTCGATCCGCTTGCGGATGCTGGCCAGGAGCATGATGGCCAGCCACCACCCCAGGCCGGAGCCCGCTCCGAAGGTGACGGCCTGCAAAAAGCCGTAGTTCCGGATCTGCATGAACAGGATGGCTCCCAGGATGGCGCAATTCACCGTGATCAGGGGCAGGAAGATGCCCAGGGACATGTAGAGGGCCGGGGATACCCGGTCGATGATCATCTCCAGCATCTGCACCACCGCGGCGATCACGATGATGAAGATGATGAACGAGAGGTACTCGATATCCAGGGGGATGATGAGGTACCGGAGGACCAGCCAGCTGACGGCGGCGCAGATCGTCATCACCACGGTGACGGCCAGGCCGAGGCCGTTGGCGCTGGTCCTGTCCTTGGAGATCGAGATGAAGGAGCACATCCCCAGGAAATTGGACAAAAGGATGTTGCTGGTGAATATGGAGGCGAAGAAGAGGACCACGGGATTCACGAGGGGTTCGACGTTCACGGCATCCTCCTTACGCCTTGGCCGGCGCGGGCTTGGGGGCCGTCTTGGCCGCCGCGGCCTTGGCGGCCGCCTTGGCCTGGACGGTCTTGGCCCACCACATCACGAAGGCCACCAGGAAGAAGGCGCTGGGCGCCATGATCATGATGGTCCAGGGCTCGAAGCCCGCGGGCATGACCCGGAATCCCAGAAGGGAGCCGAATCCCAGGATCTCCCGGACCACGGCGATGGAGACCAGGACGGCCATGTAGCCCAGGCCGCTCGTGAGCCCGTCCCAGAAGGACAGGAACGGCTTGTTGGCCGCCGCGAAGGCCTCCGCCCGTCCCATGATGATGCAGTTCGTGATGATAAGCCCCACGTAGGGTCCCAGCTGTTTGGACACCTCGGGCAGGTAGGCCCGCAGGACGATGTCGATGATGATCACGTAGAAGGAGATCACCAGCACCTGGACGATCATCCGCACTTTCCGGGGAATGGCCGCCTGCATGGCCGAGAGGGTCAGGCTGGAAAAGGCCGTCGAAAGGCTTACGCCGACGGTCATGATCAGGGTGTTGCGGACCGAGTTCGTGACCGCCAAGGTGGAGCAGATGCCCAGGATCTGGATGAAGATCGGATTGTTCGTCCAAAGGTTGTCC
The DNA here is from genome assembly GCA_012517645.1 of Treponema sp. Classification (GTDB taxonomy): domain Bacteria; phylum Spirochaetota; class Spirochaetia; order Treponematales; family UBA12059; genus JAAYUR01. The sequence goes on along the minus strand of JAAYUR010000396.1, from coordinate 8,446 downwards.
TTGAGGATTTTTCCGGCTTTTCCGCTCATCGCGCGCCTCCCGCTATCGCCCGCAGGGCCTCGATGCCGCCGTTCACGATGGCCTGCATCGACTGGCTGGTCCGGCTGGCCCCGGACACCCCGTCCAGGACGCCGTTCTCCGGGTCCCGGTCCCCGGTGCCCTGGGCTTCCGCCCCGGTGCGTACTCTGACGCCGCCCGGGCCGACCTTCTCGCCCCGGAACTGGTTCCGGAACCAGGCCTCGTCGATGCGGCCGCCCAAGCCCGGAGTCTCGTTCTGGGCGACGACCTGGATGCCCGTGAGGCGCTCGACCCCGGCGTCCGCCCCCAGGATGATCGAGATGGAGCCCCATAGGCCCGCCCCCGTCACCCGGGCGGCGAAGTAGGTCTTACCGTCCGCCTCGTAGCGATAGGCCTTTTGCGCGTTCGTCCCCTCCGGAGCGGGCAGTTCCTTCAAGAGCCGTTCGTATAGATCGAGAGCCTCCTTCGGAGATCCGTAGGAGATGCCCAGGGCGTCCAGGACAGCGGCCCGCTCAGCGAAGAGCCTATTGGCCGCCACTTGGCTCTTGGTGGCTTCGTTGGCCAGGGCCAGGAAAAAGACGAAGGCGGCGCAGACAAAGAACGTGAAGACTACCACATAGAGGATCGAGTCTTTCTTCATTCGGCGGCCTCCTTGCCGGTTCCGGCGGCCGCGGCGGAGCCCGGAGAGGCCGGAGCCGTTCCTCCAGCCGCGGAGGCCGCGGCCTCGATCCGGGCCTTCTTGGCGTTCTGGCGTCCGACCACGAAATCGTCGATCATGCTGGCGAAGGTGTTGCCTACGAAGACCGCGAAGCTGGTGCCCTCCGGGAAGGCGCTGAAGGTTCGGATTATGATGGCGGTGATCCCGATCAGGGTGCCGTAGATCCAGTGGGAGGCGGGCTTCTTGGGGGCCGACACGGGATCCGTGCCCATGAAGACCGCCACGAAGAGGAAGCTGCCCGCCAGGAGGGAGGCGGGGGGCAGGGCCGCTTTCACTCCCGCGAAGTGCAAGGCCAAGGCCAGGATCCCGCCCGCGGCCACCTCGGACACGATGATCCGCCAGCTGGCGGTTTTGGTCCAGATTAGGTAGACCGCCGCGGCGGCGATCAGGATTACCGAGGATTCCCCGACGGATCCGTCCCGGAGCCCGGTAAGCAGCCCGAGCAGGGGTACGCTTCCCCCGGATCTCCAGACAGCCAGGGGCGTCGCGGCGGAGAGCACCTCGGGACGTCCGAGAAGGGTTCCGGCCCCCAGCCCGAAGTTGCCGTGGGGTAGGAAGGATTTTCCGAGGACCGTGGCGAAGGAGATGTACACGAAGAGGCGCCCCGCGATGGCGGGGTTGTAGATGTTCCGCCCGAAGCCCCCGTAGATCATCTTGGCCGTGAAGACGGCGAAGACGATCCCCACCGCCGCGATCCAGAGCGGAGCCGCGGGGGGAAGGGAGAGGGCGAACAGGGTCGCTGTGACCAGGACGGCTTCGCTGACCTTGCCGTTTCTCCGTTTCTCGTAGAGGTATTCCGTGAGAACCCCCAGGGTAAGGCTCACGACCGTCAATAGAACGACGCGGGGCCCGTACAGCCATACGGAGAGCGCCCAGATCGGCGCCAGGCTGTAGAGGACGCGTCGCATGATAACCTGTTTTTGGAACACTCGGATCTCCTTTTCCTGCCCGATGCGACGGCCCTAAGTATAGGAAACACTATTAAAACCGGCAAGCCCGGTCCAAGAGGCTCGCTCCCTTTCACGGCACAAGGTTCGTATCACTGGCTTTTGTCACAAGGTTCGTACCACAAGGTTCGTACCACAAGGACGGTTTTCCGTTGACGGAAGGCCCGGAAGCCGGGAGAATGGGAACCGCCCCGGGCAAAACGCCTTCCCAAGGCCGAGACTCTCTGACCCGGGGCGTGAAAGGAGATCGCCGTGCCGATAGCCCGAGGGATACGGGAGAACCTGGGACGGGCGTCCTGGATACGAAGGACCTTCGAGGAAGGCCGAAAACTCAAGGAGAAATACGGGGCCGAGAACGTCTTCGACTTCTCTCTCGGGAACCCCGACGTGGAGCCGCCGCCGTAATTCCACGAGACGATCCTCCGGGTCCTCCGGGAGGGCGGAACGGGTTTGCACGCCTACATGCCCAACGCGGGCTACCCCTTCGCCCGGGAGGCGGTGGCGCGGAAGGTATCCCGGGAGCACGAGTGCCCCGTTTCCCCGGATCACGTGATCCTGACCGTCGGGGCCGCGGGGGCCCTCAATGTCCTCTTCCATACCATCCTGGACCCCGGGGACGAGGTGGTGGTGCCCCGGCCCTATTTCGGAGAGTACTACTTCTACACCCTCAATCACGGCGGGACCATGGTGAACGTGGACTGCCGGTCCGACTTCGAGCTGGATCCCGATACGATCGCCGCGGCCCTCACCTCCCGCACCGCCGCCGTCGTGATCAACACGCCCAACAACCCGACGGGCCGCATCTATCGAAAAGAGACCCTGGAGGCCGTCGCGTCGGTATTGACCGAACACGGCCGCCGCACCGGGCGGCCGCCCCTCCTGGTGGTGGACGAGCCGTACCGGGACATCGTGTACGACGGCCGGAAGGCGCCCCCCATCCTGGGTCTCTACCCAGAGACGGCTGTCGTGTCCTCCTGGTCCAAGACCCTTTCGATTCCGGGAGAACGGATCGGCTACCTGGCCGTCTCGGATTCCTGTTCCGGCATCGGCGAGATGATGGACGGCCTCGTGATGAGCAACCGCACCCTGGGCTTCGTCAACGCCCCGGCCCTGCTCCAGCGGGCTGTGGCGCCCTTGGAAGCGGTCACCTCGGATCTCTCCCGGTACGCCGAGCGCCGTAAGGCCCTGGCGTCCATCCTGGACTCGGCGGGCATCCCCTACGCCGAGCCCGAGGGTGCTTTCTACTCCTTCTGCCGGGTCCCGGAAGGGGGGCCCTCGGGCACGGAGGCGGAACGGGAGTCGGCGTTCAACCAGTGCCTCCGGAACGAGAACATCCTGGCCGTGCCCGGGGTAGGGTTCGACTATCCGGGCTGGTTCCGCCTCTCGTACTGCGTGCCCGAGGCGACCATCGCGGGCTCCGAACCGGCCTGGAAACGCGCCCTCCTGGAGTGGAATCGGTAGGGTTTCCGGACGCAGTCGCGGATGTACCCCGCGTCACCCGGGAACGCCAGGCCTCCCGGCTCCCGGACGGGGAGCCGGGAGATCCAGGCCTGCCGGCCGCCTCCGCCGCGGAGGTCCGGCCGAGCCGTACTGCCCGCCGCTTCGCCGACCAGACCGTCCGGTCCGCCGCTAAACCGGTCGGGCCTTCCGCTAGAATCCCAAGAGCCTCGGCAGGAAGAGGGAGATCTCCGGGACGTAGGCCACGATGAACAAGGCCAGGATCTCCATGATGATGTAGGGCCAGATGGCCTTGGACAGCTCCCAGAGGGTGAGCTTGGAGATCGAGCAGGCCACAAAGAGGCAGGCCCCCACGGGGGGTGTCATCAAGGCTATGTTCAGGGACAGGACCATGACCATTCCGAAGTGGATGGGCGACATCCCGATGGATATCGCGATGGGATGCAGGATCGGCCCCAGGATGATCAGGGCCGCGGCGATGTCCATGAACATCCCCACGATCAGCATCAGGATCAGGATCAAGAGCAGGATGATCTTGGGATTTCCCGTGGTCGCCAGGAGGAAGGCCGCGATGGCTTGAGGCACCTGGTTGATCGCCAGGACCCAGGACAGGATGCCCGCCGCCCCGATGATGAGGAAGACGGTTCCCGTGATCCGGGCGGTCTTGATCAGCATGGGGACCAGATCCTTGGGGGTGATGGTCTTGAGCACGAAGAACCCCACGATCATGGCGTAGAACACCGCGACGGCCGCGGCTTCGGTGGGGGTGAAGATTCCTGAGAGGATGCCGCCCAGGATGATGACGGGCATGAGCAGGGGGGTGATCGCGGACCGGAAGCCCAGGATCTTTTCCTTGAACGTCGTCTTCAGGCCCTTGGGGTAGCCCCGCCGCCAGGAGATATAGGCGGTCATCAACATCAACAGGCCCGCCAGTACCAGACCCGGCAGGAAACCCGCCGCGAAGAGCCCCGCGATGGATACGTTCATGAGGGACCCGTAGATGACCATCATGTTCGAGGGCGGAATGGTGGGACCGATGATGGAAGATGCCGCGGTGACGGCCGCGGAAAAGTCCAGGTCGTACCCGTCGTCCTTCATGGCCGGGATCAGCATGGTGCCGATGGCTGCGGTGTCGGACACGGCGGCTCCGGTCATGCCCGCGAAGAAGACGCTGGCTATGATGTTGGCGTGGGCCAAGCCTCCCCGGATGTTTCCGGCCAGGATATTGGCAAAGCGGACCAGCCGTTCGGTGATGCCCCCCTTGTTCATGATCTCCCCGGCGAAGATGAAGAAAGGCATGGCCATGAGAGTGAACATGTCCAGGCTCGAGAAATATTGGAGAGGCGCCATGGAAAAGAGGGTGACTCCGGACCCCATGAGGTAGAGGCCGAGGATGCCCGAGAGTCCCAGGGTGAATCCGATGGGAACCCCGATGGCCAGGAGGGCGAAAAAGACTATTACGATGGAAAGGAACATACCCGCCCTCCTAGATGTCGATGATCTTGAGTTCCCGGTGCTGCCGGTCGCCCCGGACCGCCTTCAGGCAGTACATGAGCACAAGCTGGAGGGCCGCCAGGATCGACGAGGCCGGGATCGCGGCGTAGGCGACGTACATCGGCACGCCCAGGGCCTGGGTCTGCATATACCGGGCGTCCAAGGCCATCCGCACGGAGTACAGGAAGAGAACCCCAAGAAAACCCAGTACCAAAAGGAAGATGACCGTGTGGAACACCATCCGGACGGCCCGGGATTTGATGGAGTCCAGGAGGATGGTGAGTCCGACATGCTCATCCGCCCGGATCCCTAGGGAAACCCCGACCGAGGCTCCCCAGATCATGAGATAGCGGCTGACCTCCTCGGTCCAGGACAGGGGGTTGTTCAGGATGTACCGGAAGAATACCCCCAGGAGAACCGTCACGGTCATGGCCCCGAAGAAGACCGCGCAAATCGCGCTGGCCAGGGCGTCCACGATCCGCGAGACTCGTTCCAAGGCGGCTCCCGGGCCGCCGGATCCTGCATTCATCGAAGTCCCTTCCCGAGCCTAAGGCCCGACCGTACAAGACAAGGGACGGCGCCCGATCCGGGCGCCGTCCCTGATTCTAGAGCTGAACGATCCGAAGCCGGATCACTTGCCGGCCAGCTCCTTCTCGGCCTGTTCGATGGCCTTGTAGAACTGGTCGACCCACTTCTCGCCTTCCTGCTTGTACTTTTCGGACATGAACTTGCGAGCCGCCGGCATGGTGGCGTCCCGGAACTGCTTCATCTCCGCGGTCGTGGGAACGTAGACTTCCATCTTCGCCGCCAGGGTCGGGAGGCCCTTGTCGCTGGCGTCGATGATGCGGGACAGGCCGCGGCCGGCGAGAATGCCGGTCCGGGCTGCGTCGCTCACCACCGCGCGTAGATCCGCGGGCAGGTCATTGTAGAATTTGGGGTTGATGACCCAGACGTAGGGGGCGTAGAGGTGGTTGGTCAGGGTGATGTACTTCTGGACCTCCTGGAACTTGGCCATGGCGATGATGGAGATCGGGTTCATCTGGCCGTCCACCACGCCGGTCTGGAGGGAAGTGTAGACCTCCGCCCAGGCCACCGTGGTCGGGGAGGCGCCCAGGGCTTTGACGATCTCCTGGTGGAGGGGCAGGGCCATGGTGCGCAGCTTGATTCCCTTCATGTCCGCGGGGCTCTTGATGGGCTTCTTGGAGTTCGTGATGGCGAAGAACCCGCCGGATTCGCCGAAGCCCAGAACCTTGAAGCCCGCCTTGGCCTCGATATCCTTGGCCAGGGCCTGGCCGAAGGCGCCGTCGTAGACCTTGTACCCCACGTTGTAGCTGGAGAACGCGAAGGGCATGTTGGTCACGTCGATGAGGGGATAGAACTGGGCGATGCCGCCGGAGGAGGAGATGTAGGACTGGACGACCCCGGATTTTACCTGGATCATGGTCTCGGCTTCCTTGCCCAGGACGCCGTTGGGGTAGAGTTCGACCTTGATGCGGCCGTTGGAGTTGGCTTCGACCTCGCTCTTGAAGACCTCGGCCATGGCCGCGGAAGCCACCTCGAAGGGGTTCTGCGGGTTCAGGTGCGCCAGCTTGAGCGTGTAGGTCTGTCCGAACGCGAGGGAGGGAAGAAGGACGAGTGCCGCGAAGAGGGCGGTTAAGGTTCTGCGAGACATGGAAACCTCCTGATGACTTGAAGGCAATAAGTATAAGTCCTGGTTTCCCATTCGTCAATTACTATTTTGATCAGAAAATGTATGCAGAATTCCGCGCGGGCTGAGCATCCGCGGTGCCATCTAGCCGACGCCTGAAGATCGACGAAGCCCGGGGAGTCCCAATCGTCGGTTGCTATAAGAACACTTCGGGCTTCGTTGCCCTGAGGTCGGCGCAAGCCGGCCTCAGGCTTAACCGTAACTGTGCAGGCCGGGCAGGAGGTAGTTCACCCCGAAGAAGGTGAACACCGTGCAGAGAAAACCGGCTACCGCCAGTATGGCGGGCCAGGAGTCCTTGCGCTTCCGGATCAGCCTCATGTGCAGGTAGATCGTGTAGACCAGCCAGGTCACCAGGGCCCAGGTCTCCTTGGGATCCCAGCTCCACCACCGGCCCCAGGCCTGCTCGGCCCAGATGGCCCCGAAGGCCAGGGCTCCCGCAGTGAAAATCGGGTAGCCGACGGCGATGGCCGTGTAGGTGATCCGGTCCAGGTCCAGGCGCCGGGCCTCGTCCTTGGTGAACAGGAACAGCAGGGCGGACACGAAGCTGGCCGCGAAGAAGGCCTCGCCGATGAAGGAGAAGGATACGTGCAGAAGGAGCCATCCGGACTGGAGGGCCGGGATGGGCGGGAGGGCTTCCTTCGGGATCAGGGGGGAGGACGCTATCGCCAGCAAAACTACGGCCGTGAAGGTGGACCCGAAGGCGACCAGGGGCCAGTACGTCAGTTTTTTCTGGATCCTATACGCGAAGAGCACCAGGGCGATCACGGCGGCATAGAACAGCAGGGACTCGTAGGTGCTGGTCAACGCCACGAATCGGGTCTCCAGGGAGCGGGCGACCAGATCGGCCGCGAGGACGAAGGCCGCGGCCAGGAGAATCCAGTGGGAAACGGGGTCGGGCTTTCCGTCCCGCCGGAACAGCCAGACCGTCTGCACGGCCGCCGCCGCCAGGAACAGGATGAACGCCAAAGTGCCGAGGATCCCCGCGAAACTCATACTCCCTCCTTGATCTTCTGGATAAACGTCAGGGCCGTGCCCAGAGCCACGATCAGCATCGCCGGAAGGACAAGGCCGTACCCGGGATCCCGGACCGCCTGGATCCCCGTGGCCAGCTCCTGCCGGAAGCCCGCCACGGAAAGCGTCCCGACCGGCTCTCCGGCCGCCGCCCTAAGCACTTTAGGCGTCCTGCCGTCATCCACCCGGACCACCGCCCGGGTGTCCGCGGCCGCGGGTTCCCCGGTCAAGGCCATAAAATAGTAAGCCGTGTCCCCCAGTTTGATCTCCTCGCCCTGGTAGAGTTCTACCGGAAGCCCGTCCCGGCTTTTCAGTTCCAGGACCGGGTAGGGGGTATAGGAGGCCTGATAGAAGGTGAAGCCCCCGTACCGGAGGGGGGTGTTCACCCGAAGTTCGTAGTTCTCCTTGACCGCCTTGCCGTCCTTGCCCGCGAGATCGAAGACGCTGGTCCAGTTCTTGGGCCTTACGTCCGGGTACTGTTCGAACCGGAAGTCCTTCAGGGTCAGGACCGATCCGTCCGGCAGGTTCACCCGGCTTCCGGGAACCAGGGTCATGGATTCCTCCCGGTGCAGGGAGGCGGATAGCACGGCTCCGATCGCGAGGAGGATGAGTCCCACATGCAGGATGTCCGGGCCGTGCCTGCGGGACCCCTTCTTCTTTAGTTCTCGGAGGAATCGATCCACCGTGCAGGCGGACAGGTTGGCGAAGAATAGGAAGGAGGGAAGCAGGAAGAGAAAAACCGAATTGAAGAACCGGTCGAATCCGGTCTGGAGGATAAGGTCCGCCAGAAACCCCGGATAGAGGGACCGGTATTCGTCCGGAGCCCCGCCCTGGGGCACCAGGGTGGCCAGGATGCTCGAGACGGTGAGGTAGGCGATCAGTCCGACTGCCAAGCGGACGGACTTCAGGCGTCGGAATAGCGTGTTCACTAGGAGCTCCTTCCGGAAGGATCCCAGGATAGAGGCCCCCCTGCGGGCTGTCAAGAGAAAGCGATTTAGTAATATATATAAAAATATATTTTTTTATCTTTACTTAATTCCCCCCTGCAACTATAATCTATTCACCGGGGTCTGACGGGCTCATGAAGCCCCG